>DASWKU010000501.1:0-25292 GCA_036396455.1 Flavobacteriaceae bacterium | reverse complement strand
ACACATTGAAATCAATTCGTCTCGAAGTTCAAAGTCAGCGTTTTTCTCAAATTCTTCGCGCAGAGAATCGTATTCTGAGATCAACTTCTGGCCAAAATCAGATGATAGGAATTCACTAAAATTATCATTGTTTTCAAATCTGCTCAACTCTACACCATTTAGTATTTGTTTTTTAGAATACTCGTATGTAATGTTGAAATTTTTTAAAATCGCAGAGCTTTCGGTGAATTTTCCAATTTCGTTGAAAGTGGAAGTGTTTTTTGCTTCACAAGATTTAAAAGCATCTTGATATAATTCAAATGCTTTCTCATAATTTTGTGTTTCAAACTCCAGATCAGCTTTGTATACTGTTTGGTAATAATCCGTTATGTAATTGCAATCAGATTTTTTTCTGGTTTGACACCCAAGAATAAAGATTGAAAGTAAAATAGAAATTTTTCTCATAGATTTTTTTCCAATGTGGCACAACGATTAGATATGGTTCATTACTAATGAATTATATCGTCCGATACTGAAGCACATTCAGTACAGGTAAGCGAAGTTAGTTTTTTATTATCATTAAGTCAATTCATTATATTCATTTCTATTCAAAATTATCAACAAAAAAGCACCGCAAATTGCAGTGCTTTTTAAATAATAGTATTCCAATCCCTTAATTCAAATTGGGCTGTGGGGTCATACGCAAATAGGGTTTTATTTGTTTAAACCCTTTTGGGAACAGTCCAGGGATTTCCTCATTGGTCACTGCGGGTACGATCACACAATCTTCACCATTTATCCAATTAACAGGTGTTGCCACTTTGTGGTAAGCCGTAAGCTGGAGTGAATCGATGACCCTTAAAATTTCCTCAAAATTGCGTCCCGTAGATGCGGGATAGGTGATCATTAGTTTTACCTTTTTATCGGGACCGATCACAAAAACCGAGCGCACGGTTGCTTTATCATCGGCATTGGGATGGATCATATCGTAAAGTTCGGATACTTTTCGGTCCTCATCGGCAATCAAGGGGAAATTGACCGTTGTGTTTTGGGTTTCATTGATATCGTTGATCCAATCGCGGTGCGAGACCAAACCATCCACACTTAAGGCCACAACCTTTACGTTGCGTTTGTCAAACTCTTTTTTGTACTTTGCCACTGCACCCAATTCGGTGGTGCAAACGGGTGTATAATCAGCTGGGTGTGAAAATAGAACACCCCAACCATCGCCTAACCAATTATGAAAATCGATTGTTCCTTCTGTAGATTGTGCCGTGAAATTGGGGGCCACATCTCCTAATCTAATTGTTGCCATAGTTTTAATTATTTAATTATTATTTTAATTGAACTTTTGGTAATTAAAATCCAACTTTGGATTTCATCTTTTAAAATTACTAATAATTAGGCAATTACCTAAATTTTGATTGTTGAAGTTTTGCTATAATTATGTTAATTAATCATTAAAATATAAGCTTCAAAAATTGTAATTTTGTAAAAAGACAAAATCTTTCTAAATATGACTTACAGAATTGAAAAGGACACCATGGGCGAAGTGAAAGTCCCTGCTGATAAATTATGGGGCGCCCAAACTGAACGTTCACGGAATAATTTTAAGATTGGTGCTCCAGCTTCCATGCCATTGGAAATTGTATATGGGTTTGCCTATCTTAAAAAAGCTGCTGCTTATACCAACCATGAACTTGGTGTGTTATCCATTGAAAAACGTGATTTGATTGCTAATGTTTGTGACGAGATTTTGGAAGGCAAGCATGATGATCAGTTTCCGCTTGTGATTTGGCAAACAGGTTCTGGAACACAAAGCAATATGAACGTTAACGAGGTCATTGCAAATCGGGCACAGCAATTGGCAGGTAAAATAGTGAGTAAAGATGAAGCCATCATAAAAGCCAATGATGATGTCAATAAATCACAGTCGTCCAATGATACGTTTCCTACAGGGATGCATATTGCTGTCTATAAAAAAGTGGCCGAAACGACCATTTCAGGTGTAGTTCAATTACGAAACACCCTTCACAAAAAAGCATTGGAGTTTAGCGACTGTGTAAAAATTGGTCGTACCCACTTAATGGATGCCACTCCACTAACCCTCGGACAAGAATTTTCGGGATATGTGTCACAACTTGACCATGGTTTAAAAGCTTTGCAAAACACATTGCCACACTTGGCAGAACTCGCTCTAGGCGGAACCGCTGTCGGTACAGGCTTGAACACACCCAAAGGCTACGATGTTTTGGTAGCCAAATATATAGCCCAGTTTACGTCATTACCATTTGTAACCGCAGACAATAAATTTGAAGCCCTTGCAGCCCATGATGCCTTGGTTGAAACCCATGGCGCCTTAAAACAGTTGGCTGTATCGTTGAACAAAATCGCAAACGATATCCGTATGATGGCTTCTGGTCCACGAAGTGGCATTGGGGAAATTATTATTCCGGCCAACGAACCCGGAAGCTCCATAATGCCAGGAAAAGTAAACCCCACCCAATGTGAAGCCTTGACCATGGTATGTGCCCAAGTTATGGGTAATGATGTTGCTGTTTCTGTTGGCGGCATGCAGGGCCATTACGAACTGAATGTTTTTAAGCCTATGATGGCCGCCAATGTGCTGCAGTCGGCTCAATTGCTAGGTGATGCCTGTGTAAGCTTTGAAGAACATTGTGCTTCAGGCATAGAACCCAATCATCAAATGATCAAACAGTTGTTGAACAACTCCTTAATGTTGGTGACTGCCTTAAATACGAAAATTGGCTATTACAAGGCCGCAGAGATTGCAAATACCGCACACAAAAATGGCACGACATTAAAAGAAGAGGCCATCAATTTGGGCTATGTCACCGCCGAAGAGTATGATGCTTGGGTAAAACCGGAGGACATGGTGGGTGGTTTAAAATAATCTGTATGTTTATAAAAAAACCGTTTTAAATAAACAATCAAATAGGCTATCTGAAAAGTCAAAAAGACTGTGATTTGTCATTCTGAACGAAGTGAAGAATCTTTTATATGGAAAAATTAGATTTTTCGTTTCACACAAAATGACAAATGAGCTCTTTTCTAACCGTCTCTTTTTTATTATTAAAAATTTGAGCAACTTTGGAAAAATTTAAACTTTGGGCATTCTCATAAAAAACATAAAAGAATTACTTCAAGTAAGGGAAACCAACATCACCATTGTAAAAGGGCGTGATATGAAAATCCTACCAACACTTAAAAACGCCTTTCTGTATATTGAAAATGACACTATTGTTGATTATGGCAAAATGGAAGATTGCACCTGTTTTGAAGTCGATGAAACCATAGATGCTTCCGGAAAAATAGTGCTGCCCACTTGGTGCGATTCGCATACCCATTTGGTTTATGCTGGTGATAGAACACAAGAGTTTGTGGACAGAATAAATGGCCTGACCTATGAAGACATTGCCAATCGAGGCGGTGGTATTTTAAATTCAGCTGAGAGACTTCAAAATACCAGTGAAGATGAACTGTTTGAACAGTCCTTAAAAAGATTGCATACAGTCGCAAAACAGGGTACGGGAGCCATTGAAATTAAATCTGGCTATGGCTTGACGGTCGAGGCCGAACTTAAGATGCTTCGGGTAATCAATCGTTTAAAAAAAGAATCGCAAATACATGTTGTTCCGACTTTATTGGCTGCCCATGCCATTCCTAATACATTTAAAAACAATATCCAGGGATTTGTTGATTTGGTCATTAATGAACTCATTCCTAAAGTTGCAAAGGAAAAGCTATCAAATTATATCGATGTGTTTTGTGAAAAGGGTTATTTTGATTTGGATGCAACCGAACAACTCTTAAAAGCTGGGACACAGCATGGATTGATTCCAAAAATCCATGTCAACCAGTTTAACGCTTTTGGAGGTGTGGCATTAGGGGTAAAATATAACGCACTTTCCGTTGACCATCTTGAAGAATTAAACCCCGAAGATGTTGAGGTTTTAAAGCAAAGCAATGCCATTCCCGTTGCTTTACCGGCCTGTTCATATTTTTTAAGCATTCCTTATACTCCTGCAAGACAACTTATTGATTCGGGATTGCCTTTGGCTTTGGCAACAGATTACAATCCTGGGTCATCGCCTAGCGGAAACATGAATTTTGTGGTCAGTACAGCTTGTATAAAAATGAAAATGACTCCAGAAGAAGCCATAAATGCAGCAACCCTAAATGGGGCTTATGCCATGGGAATAAGTGATGCATTTGGAAGTATTACTAAAGGAAAAAAAGCAAATCTGATTATTACAAAGGAAATTCCAAGTTATCATTACCTACCTTATGCATTTGGAGATGACCATATAGACTCTGTAATTATCAATGGTATTAAAATCAATTAATAAAAAAAACCCGAAAGCAAAACTTTCGGGTTTTAAAATCAAATCATCAATTTTATTTTAGGCTAAATTCTGAAGCAGAAACCAATTCTTTTTGGTTATATACATTAACCGTATATTTCCCTTTTTCAAACTTACTGTTAGGAGTGATGAACTCACAAATGTTCAAGTTCTTGTTTTCATAGTTAAATTTGCTTATAATGCTATAGTTAACAACATTGTCACCAAATTGAACTTGTTCATTAGTACCCAAAACCACACCGTTAGGATCCAATACCTGTACATACAACTCTTTGTCACCTGGACCTACAACGGTATTTTTTGCCACAGTGTAACACACTTGAATTTTATCACTTCTACTAGCTCTTTCAGTAGGCACTAATTTACCTGAACTTCTTACTATAACTCCAAAACCGTTAAGGCCTACAGTTTGCAACATCGATGCGTTTTCCACAACAGTCACCAATTCTGTATTTTGAACCAATAATGAATCGGTGAACACGGTACGTTCAGCCAATTGCATTTGTGTGCTGTCCAATGACACAGCCAATGAAGAGTTCTCGATTTTAAGTTTTTCGTTTTCAGTCAATAATTCGTCCATTTCTTCTTGTAAAACAAGAAATTTCTTTTTATAGCTCCATAGACTTGCTACGCTGTTTTGAGAAATTTTCAATGAGTCCATTAACCCTTGAATACGTCCTCTAGCTTCCACCAAATCTTGGTTTGCGGCTTCATTTTCACCAATAATAACGTCATACTGTTTTGACATTGTTTCTAAATCGGTCATGACCTGCTCTTTTTCTTTTGTTAGAGAGGCCTCTGTTTCTTTTTTGTCATTGTAAAGTTTGGAAGTATAAACTCCCGTACCTATAAATAAGGCCAATAAAATTCCTATTGCAACTTTAAGCCCTATACTTTTGTTGTTGTTGTTTTTTGCATTCTCCATGAGATGTCTGTTTAAATTTTGAGTGTTAAATTAATCAATTACTTTTTGATGTTGAAAATAAATAATATGTATTTTTAATTTTAAATTCACCTTTTATGGACAACCTCGTTTTATTCAATAAAAATGATTTAAAAATCCTTTTAAAAAACCGTCAAGGCGAATCCAAGTTTGGAAAACACATCCAATTACTTTCAAACTACAATACTATATACGATGACATTGTAAGTTTGGACGTTACCTATGTGATTTTTGGTATAAAAGAAGACGTTGGTGTATTTGCCAACTATGGAAATACAGGTGCTTCAAAAGCATGGGACGCTACATTAAAAATTTTATTGAATATACAAAGTAACCCTTTTACACAACCAAATAAAGTACTTATATTAGGTTATTTGGACTATTCCAAAGTATTGGAAAAACTAAAAGATCTTGACCAAAACATTAAAAAACATATTCTAAAGGCTCGAAAAAAAGTAGCCAAAATTGATCTTGATGTATCCGAATTGGTCTATCAAATTATTAAGGCAGGCAAGATTCCAATTATCATAGGTGGTGGACACAACAATGCTTATGGAAATATTAAAGGCACGTCCTTAGCTTTAAAAAGAACATTAAATGTTATTAACTTTGACGCTCATTCTGATTTTAGAGCTGAAGAAGGCAGACATAGCGGCAATGGTTTTAGTTATGCGCACAGTGATGGCTTTTTAAATTATTATTTTGTTTTTGGTCTCCATGAGAATTATACCCCAGATTCCATTTTTAAAATTTTGGATAAAAATAAGTTGATCAGTTACAACACTTTTGAGTCCATTGAAATAAGAAGAGAATTAAAGTTCAGTACCGAACTTGAACGTGCTTTGGATTTTATTTCAAAAACTCCTTTCGGAATTGAAATCGATTGTGATGCGATTAAAAACATACCAAGCAGTGCGATGTCACCAAGCGGCTTTAGCGTCAAGAAAGCTAGACACTTTGTAAATTATTTTGGAAAACATGAAAACGTAAAATATTTGCACATTTGTGAAGCTGCCCCAACACCGGAAACAGAAACCCAGGTTGGAAAGTTGATAACCTATTTAATAACCGACTTTATAAGAGCCAATGCCCAATGAACTACCTCGACGCAGAGCGTACGAGGTATCAGAATCAAGACCGCTACGCTACAAGAATCAAGAAACTAGAGCTTCGTCCAGACTCTTGGTTCTTGTCTCTTGGTTCTTTGCACAACCAGATTATCAAGACGCTACACCCGAGGCAGTCCCGATAGCTATCGGGACTATCGGGACATCGGGGAATTATTTAGATTAAAATTATTCCATTTGAAAGGCAATATGCTGAAGATTTTTACAATCTGAATATTGAATGGCTCAAAACCTTTTTTTATGTGGAACCCTTTGACGAAGAGGTATTGGGCCAACCTGAACGCTATATCATTGATACTGGCGGACATATCTTTTTTGCCCAATTGGACCAAGTGATTGTTGGAACCGTGGCATTGATGCCCACAAAGGAAGATACCGTTTTTGAACTTACAAAAATGGCGGTCTCACCTAACCACAGAGGATTTAAAATTGGACAACTGCTCATGCAACACTGTATTGATTTTGCAAAAGAACAACAATTTAAAGCCCTCATACTCTACTCCAATACTTTATTGGAGAATGCCATTTATATTTATAGAAAATATGGTTTTATTGAAATACCAGTTGAAGAAAACTCACCTTACAAGCGAAGTAACATTAAAATGGAATTAACTATCCATCAACATAAATGATATTAAAACCATCGACATGTTATGTTAATAAAAAATATAACAATACGATTTTGAATCCGTAAACCATTGAAATAAAATTGTATATTTGATTTGTTAAACCCAACTATCCTTCCTTTTATGGCTAAACTAATTTCCGTTTCGAATTTGATGGTCAGTACGTCTCAATTAACGATTGTTCTTATAGTAGTAGCTAGTGTTTTTTTGGTCTTTATAGTTATTGCCGTCATAAAAACATATAGACTTAATGCAGAAAACAAAAGGCTTTCAGAATTGGATAGCCTAAAATCTGAAGAAGACAATAGCTACAAAGATTTTACTGATGGTCATTTATATGATAATAAATAATTTATAAGCATGAAAAAAGGCTTGCAAATTTGCAGGCCTTTTTTTATCGTACCAATTTCTTGTACCTAATGCGCTTTGGCATCAAATCACCGCCCAAACGTTTTTTCTTGTTTTCTTCGTATTCACTAAAACTACCTTCAAAGAAATACACTTGGCTATCGCCCTCAAATGCTAAAATATGAGTACAGATTCTGTCCAAAAACCATCTATCATGACTGATCACAACAGCGCATCCCGCAAAATTTTCCAGCCCTTCTTCCAAGGCACGCAAGGTATTGACATCCAAGTCGTTGGTAGGCTCGTCCAAAAGTAATACATTGCCTTCTTCCTTAAGTGTCATTGCTAAATGCAAACGGTTTCGTTCACCGCCTGAAAGAAGCTTTACTTTTTTGTTCTGTTCGCTTCCAGAGAAATTAAAACGGCTCAAATAGGCCCGTGAATTGACTTGTCGGCCACCCATCATGATCAATTCCTGTTCGTCACTAAAATTTTGCCAAATGGATTTTTCAGGATTTATATTGGAATGCTTTTGATCGACATAGGCCAATTTTGCAGTGTCGCCAACAACAAACTCGCCTTTATCCGGGGTTTCCTCTCCCATGATCATTCTAAAAATTGTGGTCTTACCTGCACCGTTTGGCCCAATAATGCCTACAATTCCGGCTTGGGGGAGTTTAAAGTTGAGGCTTTCATAAAGCAATTTATCATCATAACCCTTACTTACGCCAATGGCTTCAATGACATTGGTTCCCAAGCGTGGGCCATTGGGGATATAGATTTCAAGCTTTTCATCCAATTGCTTTTGATCCTGACTTAATAATTTGTCATAATTGTTCAAACGCGCTTTTTGTTTGGTGTGGCGACCTTTTGCTCCTTGTCTTACCCATTCCAACTCGCGCTCCAAGGTTTTTTGGCGTTTTGAAGCCACTTTACTTTCTTGTGCCAAACGTTTGGATTTTTGATCCAACCAAGATGAATAGTTTCCTTTCCATGGAATCCCTTCCCCTCTATCAAGTTCTAAAATCCATCCTGCAACATTGTCCAAAAAATACCTGTCATGGGTTACAGCGATCACAGTGCCCTTGTACTGTGCCAAATGTTGCTCCAACCACTGTACAGATTCGGCATCCAAATGGTTGGTGGGTTCATCCAGCAACAAAACATCGGGTTCCTGTAAGAGCAATCTACATAAAGCTACACGACGGCGTTCACCACCTGAAAGCACCCTAATTGTTTTATCGCCGTCTGGAGTGCGAAGTGCATCCATGGCGATTTCAAGTTTGGTATCCAATTCCCAAGCATTTGCAGTGTCAATTTGATCTTGAAGTTCGGCCTGACGGTTCATCAATTTTTCCATTTTGTCAGGATTGGAATAGACCTCTTCCAAACCAAACATATCGTTGATTTTGTTGTACTCATCAAGGATGGCAACCGTTTCGGCAGCACCTTCACGAACAACTTCCATAACGGTTTTGGTATCATCCAGTTTGGGCTCTTGCTCCAATAGCCCAACAGAATAATCCTGTACGAATGTCACATCACCTTGATAATTTTTATCAACTCCGGCTATAATTTTCAGTAGTGTTGATTTTCCAGAACCATTGAGTCCCAAAATTCCAATTTTTGCCCCATAAAAGAAGCTCAAGTAAATGTTTTTTAAAACTGGCGTATTAGCCCCTTGAAAGGTCTTTGTAAGACCGGTCATTGAAAAGATGACCTTTTTGTCGTCGCTCATTATTTTAGAAAATTGTTATTGAGTTATTAAGTTAAATAGGTTTTGACCGCCAATGAAGACTGAAACCTTTTAAACACGCCCCTTTAAGGCATTAAATACCCAAGCTATCGCAAAAAAACCTATACCTACCGAAGCAAATCCCCATCCTGCTACATCGTCGTATTTGAAAGCACCCATTCCTATCAAAACAATTCCTACAATTATCATAATGGTCGTAGCCCAAGCCAAAACCGTGTTTTTGTTCATTGCCATAATAAATTCATTAATTAGTTATTCCTAAAGGAAAGACAAATATCGGTTTTTTTTAATAAAAAAAGCACTCCACAATGGAGTGCCAACATAAATTATAAAAAATTGATCTTAAAAATTCATAGGCACTTCAATAAAGAGTAACCCTGAATCTTCATTGGACTTGATCTCAAAGGTTGAAGTTTCGGATATTTCAATGGCGTCTCTGGTTTCCAGTTGGTCTCCGCCAACTGAAACATTTCCGTGAATCGTCATCACGTACACGCCATGGTTCTCACTTTTAAGTTGATATTCAAACGTTTCATTTTTATCCAAATCAATTCTCGATATCATGGCATCCTGATGGATTTTCAAACTGCCTTCAAAATCTTCATCGATTGAGGTCACCAGCGTTTGCAATTTGTTTTTTCTGTCAGATTCATTAAAAGTATTTTGGTCATACCTTGGCTTAACACTTTGCTTATTAGGCATGATCCAAATTTGGAACAGGTTTAAATGCTCACTTTCAGAACCATTGATTTCCGAATGTTGTACCCCAGTTCCTGCCGACATGACCTGGACTTCCCCTGGAACGATTGGTTGCCATTTGTCGTGCATGTTGTCACGATGTTTTAAAACCCCTTTTAATGGGATGGTTATAATTTCCATATTGTTATGGGGATGTGTGCCAAATCCCATTTTTGGGGCGACAACATCATCATTCAATACCCTTAAAGCTCCAAAATGCATCTTTTCCGGATTGTAATAATTTGCAAAACTGAAGGAATGATTGGCCTGTAACCAACCGTGGTTTGCAAACCCCCTACTTTCTGCTTTATGAATTGTTGTTTTCATTTTTTAATGTCCTTTCTTCTTAATTTTTATCTCAATTTATCCAGCAAATCACTTAATTGAATTGCCTCATTTTCGGTAATGTTTTTCAAAATGTCATCATTCAAATTATCGGAGATGTCCTCCAATAATTGCTTGCCCTTAGCGGTTATATTGATATGGACCACACGCCTATCTCCTGGACAAGGAATGCGCTCAATCAATTTTTTGGCACATAACTTATCCATCAAACGCGTTGCATTTGGCGAACGGTCAATCATGCGCTCTTTGATGACTTGAACTTTTAATGGCTCATTGGCGCCATTCAATATTCTTAAAATGTTATACTGCTGTGGCGAAATACCAAAAGGTTTGAAAAATGAATTTTGAATATTTGTAATCCAACTTGCCGTATAAAGAATATTGATCAATGCTTTCACCTTATTGTTTTCAAATTTCGAGTTGATGTCTTTTGAAATATCTCCCATAATTTTAAATTTTCAAGCTAAAACATCTTTATAAACATCCTTCTTCTTTTTAAAAACTGCATTTGCAAATGGGCATAATGGAACCGCTTTAAGATCATTTTTCCTCATAAAGGCTACAACTTCATCAAGTAATTTATACCCAACACCCTGTCCTTTCAGTTTTTCGTTGACCTCGGTATGCTCGATGATGATTTTTTCATCACCTGCGTAGGAATAAACCATTTCTGCTTCTTGCTTTCCATCTATTTCAACGTAAAACTTGCCCTTTTTGCCATTATCTTCTTGCTTTATTTCCATAATTAAAGTGCCGCTTTAAATACCTTGACCTTATTTATTAATTCTGTATCCAAATCAGAATCCACTATTTTTCCGTCAGAAAAATTGGTCCCGAAGGATGGCAATGAAAAATCTGCAACAATGTTGGCATCGTGTCTTGGAAATCTGCTTTTTGCAATCTCCAGAACCGACTGCCCGCCTCTACCTCCTGGTGAAGTGGCCATTAATAACATGGGTTTGCCATAAAAGGTCTTCGCTTCTATTCTGGACATCCAATCGAACAAGTTTTTGAAAACTGCAGAATAAGCACCATTGTTTTCCGCCAATGATATTATAATGCCGTCAGACGATTTGATATGGTTTAAGAATTTATATGCATTTTCAGGTATGCCTTTTTCCCTTTCCAAATCGACCCCAAAAACAGGCAATTCAAAATCGTTCAAATCTAAAATAGTGACCTGAACATCCCCAACCAAACTTGAAGCATAAGTTGCCAATTGTTTGTTTATGGATTGACTACTGTTGCTTCCTGCAAAAGCTATAACGTTTTTCATCTGTTCTTTTTTATTGTTTTTAATAGGTCAGATGGAATGCCCTAAGAACATTATCGGTTGGTTTGATAAATCCGTTAAGGGCATTTCATAAAATTATGAATTCAAAACTGGTTCTTGACCAATAGTTTTAATTTGAATATCAGCCGCTTTGAGTTTATTCTCACTATCAAACATTAGTTGGTCCAATTTAATGATTTCAACATCCGTGATGCCGATAAAACCTAAAAAATGTTTAATATATTTTCCTGCAAAATCAATGTCACTGTCAACTTTGGTTCCGCCACTGCTTATGACTACAAAGGCCTTTTTGTTTTTCAGAAGCCCTTTGGGACCGTTTTCGGTATATTGAAATGTCAAATCCGCTCTGGCAACCAAATCAAAATAAGCTTTTAAAGATGCAGGAATGCCAAAATTATATATTGGAGCAGCAATAACCAATATATCGGATGTTTTAAGTTCAGTAACCAATTCGTTGGATTTTGTTAAAAAAGTCTCCTGTTCCTCGTTTCTTTCACCTTTTACAAATAATACATCCAACATATCTTGGTTCAAAAAAGGTAAACCAGAATATGTTGTATGCCTTTCAACGACTTTTGAGTTTGGATATAATGCTTTGAGATGTTTGATAATTTTTTTGGAATAAGATTCAGTAATCGAGTTTATTCTGTTACTACTTGAGTTGATATTTAAAATTTTCATCATGGTTATGTTTATAATTATTGAGCAAATATATAATGAAATAATTTATTTTCCAAGGAAAATATTTCCATGTTATATAATTTAACAAAACATTCACTTTTTATACACCTTTTGGTTTTGTAAATTCGTGGCAAACAAAACCAATTTATGGATATCAACTTCAACAAAAACGAAGATCACAATAAACTTCTCATCTCTGATCTCAAAAATCGCTTAGCTAAAGTCAAAAAAGGCGAAGGTCAAAAAGCTATTGACAAACAGCATGAAAAGGGAAAAATGACGGCTAGGGAACGGATTGACTACCTATTGGATTCAAAAACAAAATGCATCGAAATCGGTGCTTTTGCTGGAGAAGACATGTATGAGGCCCAAGGCGGATGTCCTTCTGGAGGTGTAGTTGTGAAAATAGGCTATGTGAAAGGCAAACAATGCATTGTTGTAGCCAATGATGCCACAGTAAAGGCCGGAGCTTGGTTTCCCATAACCGCAAAGAAGAATTTACGGGCCCAAGAAATTGCCATTGAAAATAGACTGCCCATCATTTATCTGGTGGATAGTGCCGGTGTGTATTTACCGATGCAAGAGGAGATTTTTCCCGATAAAGAACATTTTGGACGGATTTTTAGAAACAATGCCATTATGAGCAGTATGGGAATTACCCAAATCTCCGCTGTAATGGGAAGTTGTGTCGCAGGTGGTGCTTACTTACCTATTATGAGTGATGAAGCCTTGATTGTTGATAAAACAGGCAGCATATTTCTAGCTGGAAGTTATTTGGTTAAGGCGGCTATTGGAGAAACCATTGACAATGAAACTTTGGGTGGTGCTACAACCCATTGTGAAATCTCTGGAGTCACAGATTATAAAGCCAAAGACGATAAAGACGCCTTGGATACCATAAAAAACATCATTGATAAAATTGGGGATTACGACAAGGCAGGTTTTAACAAAGCCAAAGCTGTAAAGCCTACTGAAAACCCTGAGGATATTTATGGAATCATTCCAAAATCCCGTGCAGATCAATATGATATGTATGATGTGATCAAACGTTTGGTTGACAATTCGGAATATGACGAATATAAAGCCGGTTATGGAAAAACCATTATTACAGCCTATGCCAGGATTGATGGTTGGGCGGTAGGTATCGTTGCCAACCAAAGGCAATTGGTCAAAACCAAAAAAGGCGAAATGCAATTTGGAGGTGTTATTTATAACGACTCTGCCGATAAGGCCACACGTTTTATTGCCAACTGTAATCAGAAAAAGATACCGTTGGTGTTTTTACAGGATGTTACAGGGTTTATGGTAGGCAGTAAAAGTGAACATGGTGGCATCATAAAAGACGGTGCCAAAATGGTCAATGCCGTGAGCAATAGCGTGGTGCCAAAATTTACAATCATTATTGGCAATAGTTATGGAGCTGGTAATTATGCCATGTGCGGAAAAGCATACGACCCAAGATTAATTGTAGCATGGCCAAGTGCAGAACTGGCAGTAATGAGCGGTAATAGTGCTGCAAAGGTATTGTTACAAATTGAAACGACCTCACTTAAAAAGCAAGGCGAAATCATCACAAAAGAAAAAGAAGATGAATTATTCAATACCATAAAAGATAGATATGATGCCCAAGTTTCTCCATATTATGCTGCTGCACGGCTATGGACAGATGCTATAATCGATCCCCTTGATACACGGGCTTGGATAAGCATGGGCATTGAAGCCGCCAACCACGCCCCTATTGAAAAGAAATTCAATATGGGGGTTTTACAGGTGTAATATTAATATTCTCGATAATATTTTGTACCTTTTTGGTTGAAAATCATTTTTATTTTTTAATCATGGGAAAAATAAAATCTCTTAATAAATGGGCAAACAGACACACTTATTGGCCTTTGGACATTCTACGTATGGCACTTGGCGTCTTTTTATTTATCAAAGGGATCAACTTTATGGCAGATAGCCAAATGTTGGTAGAACTCTTTTCTCCATTTAAAAATATGGCCGGAGCGATGATCATTATCCATTACGTTGCGCCGGCGCATTTTATTGGAGGACTTCTATTGGTTTTTGGACTACTGACAAGGTGGACAATTATTGCGCAGTTGCCTATTTTAATTGGTGCCATCCTTATCAATTTTATTGGAGAGATGGACACCACAAATTTAATTATTGCCAGTATCACCTTTTTGGCTTGTGTGTTTTTTCTATTATATGGTTCTGGCAAACATTCGGCGGACTATTATTTTAAAATGCAGCAATAACTTATTGAGATTGTTTTTTTAATTCCTCCAATGTTCTTGAACGTTGGATTTTTTCGTTGATCTCGATAAATTTTTCAACAGCATACACTTTTTTGGGAATTTCATAGAAGTCCAAATCTTCAAATGTTGAGGCATTTGTGGTGTCTTCCTTTCCCTCAATGACCAGAACTACTTTTTCGCCCAAAAGTGTATCGGGTTCAGAAGCAATAAAGAATCGCTCCTTAATTTTATCTCTCAGCTTGGCTTCAACAAGTTCTGGAAACAACTTGATGCTTCCAGAGTTGATCATATTATCATAACGCCCAATAAATTCAAATTCAGTCTTCGAATGAAGTTTTACAATATCATTGGTTACAATGATGTGCTCTGAAAGTTTTGGGGCATTGACCACCAAACAATTGCGGTCATCCTGTGAGATTTCAATATCTCCCAAAATTTTGTAATGGTCACTTTGAGATTTTATGTTTAACGGCTTAATGGCAATATGGCTCACCGTTTCGGTCATCCCATACGTGGCGTATACTTTGGTCTTTAGAGGTTGCAAATTGTCTATTAAACTTTTGGAAATTGGGGCACCCCCAACAATAATCGTCCTGATATTTTTAAGACGATTCAAGGAATTTTGGATTTGCATAGGGATCATCGCACAAAAGTCGTAATGCTTATAATCGTCAAAAATGGGCAGTGATGTGGGTTCTACCAAATCGATTTCAAGACCCAATATCATAGCTCTTATCAACATCATTTTTCCAGCAATATAATTGGTAGGCAAACAATGTAAAGCACTGTCACCGGGTTGCAGTTTAAAATAGTTTCCCGTTGCAATCGAAGAATATACCATGGCTTGCTTTTGAATTCTTATATCCTTGGGAGTTCCAGTGGAACCCGATGATTTGACTTGCAAATAATCTTTGTCATTGAGCCAATCCAAAAGAAAATCACCAACAGTTCTTTCATAGGGTTCACCTTCTTTTACAAGACTGTAAGCAACCTCCTTCAGTTCCTCATGGGAATAATTGATACCGTTAAGTTTAAACTTTAAATGAATTTTATCAAAAGTTGGAATCATTTTTGCAACACTATTGGATATTATAAAATTATACTATTTTTGACGGTTCGAAGTTAAAAATTAATATATAAAATATAGCTATATTTGAAAATTAAGTTAGAATTGATGATGAAAGCCCTAATTGTTCTTTTTTGTTTGCCGGTATTTGTTTTTTCACAAGACTTCACCAATGAAGATTACATTTATCTCAAACGGCATGAAAACATAAAAATTGAGTTGTCAGACCATAAGTTTGATATCGCCAAACAGGTGTCGGAACAAGCTGAATATTTAACGTCCAAAAAACTGTATTTTGCCAACGAAGTGATGCCGTTTGATAGTTTTACTGCTATAGAAAACATTGATGCCTATACCTATCTGCCAAAAGCTGACAAAAAAGTAAGAGTAGATTATATTGAAACCAAACGTGTGTTTGATAATGGCATATTTTATAGTGACCAGGAAGCCAAATATTTTACGTTTCCCGCAGTGACCGAAGGTGTCATTACTTACTTAAATTATACCGAGGTCATCAAAGACCCCCGTTTTTTGGGCATGTTCAGGTTTGGCTCTTATGTTCCGACCAAAAGTTCCCAGTTATCCATTGAGTTTCCCAAAAATGTAACCATTGGTTATGTGGATTTCAACACTAAAAATATTGGCTTGAATTTCAAAAAAGAGGAATTGGAAAACACCAATAAATATACTTGGACGGTTGATAACCTTAAAGGTTTTCAAGGTGAAGAGGATAGCGAATCGTCACTGTACTATGTTCCCCATATCATTGTGTACATCAAAAGTTATGAAGAAGATGGTAAAGTCCATAATGTGCTTAGCGGCACTAAAGATCTCTATCAGTGGTATGCCTCTTTGGTCAAACAAATTGACACCAAAGATTTGGAACAGGTTTACACCATTGCTGATAACGTGACCAAATCCTTGATATCCAAAAGGGAAAAAGCTGAAGCGATTTTCAATTGGGTACAGGAACATATTAATTATGTGGCTTTTGAAGATGGTTTGGGAGGATTTATTCCAAGAAGTGCTGCAAGTGTCTGTTCCAAACGTTATGGCGATTGCAAGGACATGGCCAATGTATTGTTTGAAATGTTGAATCATATTGGCATAACCTCTTACCGCACCTGGATTGGTACCAGAGACCGGCATTATTCATATTTGGAAGTGCCAACGCCAATGGTAGATAACCACATGATCAACACCGCCATTATAGAAAATGACACCATATTCTTGGATGCCACCGACAGCTTTGTGCCTTTTGGCATGCCGAGCGCGTTTACACAAACCAAAGAAGCACTTCTTGGCATTGATGACAATACCTATAAAATCATAAAAGTACCTGCCCAAAAACCAGAACAAAGCATATCAACCATTACAAGCCAAATGACTTTGAATGACGAAACGCTTAACGTTTCAGAACAACGTAGCTTGATTGGTTATGATAAAGTAGATTTTATCACAGATTACCTCTATAAAAAAGAGGGCAAAACGGACGAAGAATTTTTGAACACAACCTTGGGCTTGGGAAACAACAAAACCAAATACACCAATTTTTCAAAGGAAAATTTTGATAACCAAAATACGCCTTTAATCCTCAACTACGATTTAAACATTGAAAACTACACCAAAACCATTGGGGATAAAAGTTATATCAATATGAACATTGACCGAGCATTGTCAAAAAGCAGCATTGATATCAAGGACAGAAAGTACAGCAAAAAAATTGACTACAAATTCAAAAAAGAATTTACCACAACTTTTACCGTCCCTGAAGGATTTAAGATAAGTTATGTCCCCGACACCCTTTCTTTTGACCATTCCAATTATGGATACAGCATAACCTACACAACAGATGGTGATCAAATTATTCAGCATAAATCGATTTACATCAACACCTTAAGTATCCAAAACAACGAATTTGAATCTTGGAACGATTTCATAAAAAGCATCAATAAAGCCTATAAAAAAAGTATAATCATAGAAAAACTCCCATGACTAAGAACATATTGATTGTCCTGTTGATTGCAACCACAAATTGCTTTTCACAACATTATAAAACCTACAATTGGACCGAAAAACCCCAACTTCATAAGCTGTCTTCAGAAGAAATGAAAGCTTCTTCAATAGGGATTCTAAAAAAACATATTGTTGAATATCAATCCAGCCTACTCTCCGATCCTAAATGCTATGAAACCGAACATACCATCACAAGAGTAAATGATGACAAAGGCATTGGACGGAACAATACTGTTTATATTCCCATGAACGGCGTTAAAGAGGTTATTGACATAAAAGCCAGAACTATAAATTCTAAAGGGCAGGTTACCCTATTGAACCAGGACAACATCAAGGAAATCAAAAATGTCGAGGAATATGGCGATTTTAAAATCTTTGCCATCGAAGGTGTTGAGAAAAACTCCGAAATTGAGGTGCTTTATACCGTAGAAAAGGAATTTGATATTTTTGGTTCAGAAACCCTTCAGAAAGATCACAAAATAAAGGACGTTCAATTTTTGTTCATCACGGGATTGCTGAATTCCAGCATCAAAGCTTATAGAACCGATGTTCCTTTTACAAATGTCACTGTGGATAGTGTTGCCGCAAAAGTGTTGGAACTAAAAGATGTTCCGGCCATGGTTGAAGAAGAATATGCAACGCCCAATGCCAATAAAATAGAAGTTGCCTTTCAATGTTATCCCAACGGGCAAAATTATGACCAGGATATGTTTTGGGGCAATGTAGCCTATAATGTGGGCTCTAAATTTTTCCCTAAAGATATTACCAATCAAGCCAATGACGATTTGGCTTTGATTACTGGTGGAAAGACAGAAATGTCCAACTTCGAAAAGGCCTCAAGGGTCGATAATTTTATTAAGACCAATTTTACGATTGTTAAAAACAACAATGAAGAACTTACCAATCTCGAGTATATTTTAAAAAACAGGTCGGCAAGTGATTATGGTATCATGAAGGCCTACGGGCATTACTTAAAAGCATTGGACGTGCCCTATGAAATCGTGATTACGGCCAACCGTTTTCAATTTAAGTTCGATCCCGATTTCTTTATTCCTAACATGTTGCGGGACTTTATCATCTACCTTCCTTCCGAAAAAAAATACATTGCTCCAGACCGAATTGAAAACCGTGTTGGTGAAGCACCATTCAATCTTTTGGGCAATTACGGCTTGTTCGTACAGGATAACTTTGACTATTATTTCAAAAAAATAATTGAGGAAGATCCAAATTATAGCAGAATCAACAGAATTATTGATATTACTTTTCTAGATGATTTTGAAAACGTGTCGGTTGAAGAATATCAGGAATATACTGGACATTGGTCTGCAACCAATAGAGCTGTTTTGGCCATGACCTCCGAACAAGGTCTTAAGGAGTTCAAGGATTATCTCACCGGTTCTGGAATTGAAGACAAAGAGATTGTGGAATATGAAGTTGAAAATACCGATTTGAACCAATTGGAATACAACAAACCTTTTATTGTAAAATCAACCATGACTTCGGAATCCTTATTGGAAGATGCAGGCGGTAGTTATATTTTCGAGGTTGGCAAGGTGATTGGAACGCAAAGTGAACTGTATCAGGAAACAAAGCGTGTCAACCCCATCGAGATGCAATATCCCAACCAGTATGATTATACAATAACGGTTGAGATTCCCGAAGGTTATGGGGTTGAGGGTTTGAACACGCTGGCCATTGATAAAAGTTACAGATCTGAAACGGGTGAAAAAATCTGTAAGTTTGAATCCAATTACAAATTGGACGACAACAAACTGGTCATCACCATTCAAGAGTTTTACAAATCCCATGAATATGATCTGTCACGTTATGAAGAATTTAGAAACGTCATCAACGCAGCATCCGATTTTAACAAAGCCTCGATTTTATTAAAGGCGGAAGAATAAACTGTCCGTTTGAGCATTACCGAGCAACAAAATACATTTTGATACGAAGGTAGCAAGTGAGCTTGTCGAGAACCTAAATTAAAACCGATTATTACATATAATTGATGATATATAATGAATTGTCTGGAATTATAAAAATAAATCTGTGAAAAAAGAAACAAAATTACTTCTGATTATCAGTCTGGTTCTTACGTCTTGTGTTGTTACTCATCATAAAAAAGAACTAATTGATTTTAGAGACAATAAAATTCCAACTAATTCTTTAAAAATTAATGGATACTATTTTGCGGAACTCGAACGCGAATATGATGAATATCTACCTTACCCAATAAATGAATACTACAAAAAGACTGGAATAAAAAAAATAAAATATCTATCTGTCTTTTTTATTTATGAAGATGGCTTTGCTGTTAATGTTGGAGGGATTTACGGACTAGCAAGTTATTATTGTGTAGAAAAAGAATCTTATGAAAACACCTATGAAAGTGCGCATAGAACGGTTGAATTAATACTCGAATCTCAAAATTCTAAAGATAAAAGAATTAAACGTATTTGCGGATTTAAACCTAACGAAATAAACAACAAAGGTTTAGTCAAAATAAATAAAGATAGTATTAAAATACAGTTTTACTTAGTTGAAATGCAAAACCCAACAAAAGATTTTTTCAATTCTTATTATTTGTACGAAATAAATGGAATTGTAAAATCTGACTCCAGTTTTGTAATAAAAAAAGAAACTGAATACAGAAATAATAAAACAACATTGCAAAATACATTGTTTAAATTTAGAGAAAAAGTACAGAAGCCGAATATAGAAAATTACTTTAAGAAGAATAAAAACCGATTTAAATAACTGCTTACAACAAAACCAAATTAAAAAACAAACTTAATAAAAATACAGTCGAGAACTTATTAAAATTTATAACCTCCCAATCTCGTTATTTTCATTTTCAACTTCAACTTCAACTTTAGGTTCTTCCACCCTACCAAACAATTTTTCGTTCCAATTGGTCCATTTATATTTTTTGGCAAAAATGAAAAGCAGAATGGGAAACATCACAAATACGGGCATAAAAATATCCATAACTCCTGCCGCAGTCGGTTCCGACATGTCCTTTAAAACAGAATGCGTTTGAAAGGCGGTCCAATCCGCAGTGACCAATAATGCGGTGAACAAATTATTGGCGGCATGAAACCCAAGCGACAGTTCCATCCCTTCATCCATTAAGGTCATAATGCCCAAAAACAGGCCCGTTCCTATATAGTAAACCATGATAATATAGCCTAGTTTTTCCACTTCCGGATTGGCGATATGCAATGATCCAAACACCAAAGAGGTGACAATGAGCGGAATCCATTTTCGCTTGGTAATCACACCCAAGCCCTGCATCAAATAGCCCCTGAACAGATATTCCTCAAAACTGGTCTGCAAAGGCACCAAAACAATGGCAATCACACAGAGGATGACAAACGGTTTCAGATTAAAATTAACGACATAATCTTCAGGGCTCATATAATAATCCAATACCATCAACCCAGACGAAATGATTCCCCAAAACAAGAACACAAACCAAAAGCGTTTCCAATCGATTTTTTTTCTGGAAGTGGTCAATTGTATCAAAGATTGATTGTGCAAAAATTTGACCGCCAAAAGCAAACAAATCAATCCTCCAACAAACGGCAGTAATATCAAGATTAAATTGATATTGGAATCAAACAAGGTCATGATATAATTGATATCCTCAAGTTTTGAGATATCAACGTCTCCTTTAAATTGTTTGATGGCTATGGCCGCCGCGTGTGGCACCGAAAAGATAAAAATCCCAGCAATAGCAATGATGACTCCAACCACATAACACCACCATTCATGACGGACTTTAAAGGCTTGTTCTATAAACATAATTTATAATTTAAATTTCCAATGACCTGTATTTTCATAACGCAATGTACCATTTTTTATCATTAAAGGACTTTCAAAATTATTGGTGAACAAACTACCCGTTCCAAGCCCCTGAACCCTTTGGGATTGTAACAAATAAGTCCATTGTGCAATGGCATTGAGGCCCACATTGCTCTCCAGGGCACTGGTGATCCACCATCCAATATGCTGTTGGTCGGCAATCGTTATCCATTCTTGGGTGCCTTTAAAGCCTCCAATAAAACTTGGTTTTAAAATAACGTATTGCGGACGTATCGTTTCTAGCAATTCTTGTTTTTTTGTTACGGAAAACACGCCAATCAATTCCTCGTCCAAGGCGATGGGAAGGGGTGTTTGTTCACAGAGTTTGGCCATCGCTTCAAACTGACCTGCTTTTATGGGCTGCTCTATGGAATGCAAATCAAGTTCTGACAAACGTTTTAATTTTTCCAGTGCATCTTCTACACGAAAAGCACCGTTGGCATCCACACGCAACTCAATATCCTTTGCATAAAACACTTTTCTTATGGATTTCAGCAGATCGATTTCCGTCTCAAAATCGATGGCACCAATTTTCATTTTAATGCAACGGAACCCTGCTTCAATTTTGTCCTTGATCTGTTGCTTCATAAAAGATTCACTTCCCATCCAAATCAATCCGTTGATTGGAATTGTTGCTTTGCCTTGTGTAAATGCCGAAGGAAATAATTCAAATGGTTCTTGACTATTCAATGATTTAAAAGCCATTTCCAACCCAAATTGAATGCTGGGGAATTCTAGAAGTTCATTCCATAAAATATCCAAACCCAAGTGTATGTTTTGGCAAGCCCAGCGTAGTTTATCTTCATAATCTGGTCTATCATCTACACTCAAACCTCGTAAAATGCCACATTCACCAATACCTGTTCTATCGTCTTCAGACAAAAAGATAAACCACGTTTCTTTGGTATGCATTACGCCACGCGAGGTACCACTTGGTTGCTTAAAATTAAGAATGTATTGTTGGTAGCTTGCTGTTATCATTGCTCAAAAATAAGCAATATCACGAAGATTTTGGTTAAAAATTATGATGCAAACTTACTTGCATTTGTCCTTTGCCAAAGGCATCCACTTTTTGATTCATCCAACCTAATTGCAAGCGCATTTTCGGATTCAACACATAACCGTTCTGTTTCTGTCAAACAATTCTACGTCTGCCCCATTTCCACTTTCAGTTTCGCCATTGACAAACAGCTCATTATACAGCGCTAAATAGTACGTTTTATCAAAAAAAATTGATATTTTAATAAATAATGGCGGTATCAGTCAACGCTCTTTGATTGCTGATACCAGTATTGATGTTGATAGAAAATTGATAGAAGTTGATTACTTAGGAACGGTTGCCTTAAGCAAAACATTGTTGCCACATTTCATCAAACAGCAATCAGGACATTATGTAACTGTAACGAGTGTTATGGGAAAATTTGGTTCGCCTTACCGTTCGGGTTATTGTGGTGCCAAACACGCATTGCACGGTTTTTTTGATGTGATGCGAATGGAGCATCAAAAAGATGGCATAAAAGTAACCCTCATTTGCCCCGGATTTGTCAATACCGATGTAGCTAAAAACGCATTGACTGGAGATGGTTTTTCACAAAAAACGCAAGACAAAGCCACCGAAAATGGCTTAGCAGTTGATGACTTTGTAAAGCGTATGATAAAAGCTATTGAACTTGAAAAATTTGAAGCTTATATTGGCCGTAAAGAAATTTTAGGCGTTTACTTAAAACGTTTTTTTCCTAAATTCTTGCACAACTTTGTCCTGCTGAGTCAAGTAAGATAATGCTTTTACTTGGGTTAGAATTCCATATCAACCTCAAGCTCTATCGCATCGGAAATAGCATAATCTTTTACATTAGAAATGCCTTTACTTGCGTAATTTATATTCCAATCAGTACGGTCTATTTTAAATTTTACAGACATTTTTGAAGCATTCTCATCGAATAGTTTACTGCTATTATCAATAAATTCTACATCCATCAACACTATGGGTTTTTTAATCCCTTTTATGGTAAGATCGGCTTTAATTTTATATCTGTCAACATCGTTAGATTCCACACTTACAAATTCAATTGTGGCCTCTGGATATTTTGGAACATCAAAAAAATCTTCATTTTTTAAATGGTCAACCAAATCCGGGCTATAATCACCATCTGTATTTACTATAGTATTCATATCCACTACAAATGAACCTCCAGAAAGTTTGTCGTCACTTTTCAATATGTAGCCACTTTTAAAATTAACGGTTCCATAATGTTCACCAAAACTAAATAGCATTGTACCTTTCCATTTGATAATACTCGCTTCAAGATTGATGGGAATGGCATCTTTTGGTGTATCAATGATTGGATTATCACTTACAACTTCATCTTTAACTAATAAACTACTAGTATTGGTATTGTCCTCTTTACAACTATTGACAATGACATATAACATCAACATAATGAATAAAATAACTGATTTTTTCATAGAATTATTTTTATTGATTAAACTATATTTTACTGATTTTTTTGAATTAATTCGAGTGTGAATTTTTTGACGGTATCAACATTTCCTAAGTAATCATCAACAGATTGTTGAACCTCATAATCTGGAAAAACACCTCTATCCTCTGGTAGGTTGTTGACTTTTACTTGTGATGTTGTATTGGCAACATAATATTGAAACTTTGTGTTTGTAAGCCTGCATACTGTTTGTCCAGCAGTGCAAAATTGATTGGAGCCTAATTCTTCACCTATAATATTACCTAAATTCAAATCTGTAGCAATTGCCATAAAATGACCTGTTGTAGAATTTCCGTTGCCATCAATCAAAAAGTAAAGTTGACCTTTATAGTTGTTTTTAAATGGCCTATGAATCCTTTTTCCTAATGAATAGTCTGATTCCAAGAAATAATCAAACTGCTTGTACAATAAATATTTTAGTAAATAAATGCTTGATTCTGGCGAGCCACCACCATTAAAACGAAGATCAATGATAAGGTTTTTAGTGCCTTTTTCTTGAATTTCATTAAAACTTTCATCGATAAATTTTTCAAATACATCAAGGTTATTCCAAGGATAATAATTAAATGACGAAATGGTAAGAATGGCGATTTTATCTTCATTTAAAAAATCAACACACAAATTATCAGGACAATGACGTTTAAAAGGTTCTTTAAAATCAATTTGTTTTTTGGATGGATTCAAAACCAAAGGTTGTTTTCCTTTTACTTCAATTTTATACGTTTCAGGAAAACTTAATGCATACGACATCATTGATGAAGCCCAAGTATTAAATTGGTGTTTTTTATACGTTTCAATATGACCTTGTGATGGAATAGTTTTAAAGATTTCCTTCAGCAATTTTGAAACTTCAATGCCATTTACACTTAAAATCTCATCTTTAATACTCACTTTTTCAGCATTATCACCTGCATCAACAACCACTAAAGCATTATTTATCCAACGGACTTCCAAAGGAAATTCCAATCGTTGTGGTAACATTTCCCATTCGTCAAAAAAGTTGCTATTATAAGTATGTGAACAATTGACATTCGCAATTATTTCCTTACAATACCAAACAAATTCGGCATAAGTAGTTTGAACCGTTATTAGTGATTTTTTCTCTTCAACACTATTCCAGAATGCCTTTTCAGAAATAAATTTGAGCGCATTCGGATGTACTTCCAATAGCTTTTTTCCTAATTGGTCCAAATCTGATTTATAGGCTTCAACTGTATAAATTTTTTCAAATTTTTCTTTAGGAGTCAAAGGTTTCCTATCTGGGAACTTGATACGTTCAATCATATCTTCTGCATTAAAATTCTGAGGATTCATCGCTAATGATTTTTCGTAATTTTGTAATGCTAAGTCAAAATTTCCGAT
>DASWKU010000500.1:0-3908 GCA_036396455.1 Flavobacteriaceae bacterium | reverse complement strand
ATATTTATTTGAAGAAGATTATTTTTCTTCAAGATAACCAACAATATTCTTTGAATCAGAACATTAATATCAAACGTTTCAATATTGGCAAAAATCTGTTCGTGTATACACCTTACGATAACGATACAAAATTTGATTTTTTTGAAGAATTAGTTGGTGAAGGAAAGTTAATACTTTTAAAACTGTATGGCTGCGAATTAGTCATAGGACAGCCAGACTATGGAGTTACACCTGGAACGCCAGACAAATTTGTTATAAATGAAGACTATTATGTTAAACTAGAAGGGGGAGAATTAACAGAAGTTAATATCAAGAAGGCTGAGATTCTTATGATCATGAATGATCATAAAACTGAAATTAACCAATATATTAAATCAAATAAAATCAAATTCAAGGATGAAAGTGATCTCATTGAATTATTTGAGTACTATAATTTGCTTAATTAGATCCTAACAATTTAGAAAATACACTGTTTACTAATTAACGTCAGTTCGATGTAAAACCCACAAAAACCCGTCATTCAGAGGCATTAGGGTGGATTTGGGTGCTGGATGCCGTGGAATCTCCTCAATAATGAGACTCCACGCCCTTTGTTCTCCTCATTTCCTGCCCAAAAAGGGCTCTGAGTGACGGTGTAATGCTGTTAAGCTTAGACCTGACAGGTTTAACTGACCACGGAAAATGTTATTTTAAGTTGATCCATACACTATATTTTGAAAAACCTGTCAGGTCTTACCCCTTAGCTTAATAGCATTGAGTGACGGTGTGAGGGTTTTTGTTTAATTTATGATGTCGAACTCAGGTTAATTAAGTAGAGGACAAACTATTGCAATAGAAGTTAGTAAGATGCACAAATAGCTTCTTTTATGCTCGAATAGAGCAGTATTATTGCAATATGACTTCTTAACCTGATTCGACCAATAATACTTGTTTATTTAAATCCTCCAAGGTTTATGTGGTCATCATGCCTCATCAATTCTTAATAAAGTGTGGCTATTACGGTTTGAATTGTGCCACCCATTTCGGTGAAACTGTGCCACCTATTTCGGTTTAAACTGTGCCACAAAATACGAAGGATTTTTCGGTTTGATTTGTGCCATTTTTGCCGGATAGGAGACGGTTCGTTTCGGTTCGATCTGTGCCACATTGAAAGATCAAGTTTAACCTGCTATATCGCAACAAAAACGATATGGCAAATACCCTTGATCCTATGGACATCAAACAGATATTTACTTTACATGCAGATGGGCTTAGCAACCGTAACATTGCAGAGATATTAGGCATCTCTAGAAACACTATCAATCAATACATCAATTGGCTAAAAGCCTCTGATTATACGGCAAGTGAGCTTTTGGGCATGGATACCCAAGCCATTAGAGAGCTTTTTCCTTCCCATACCACCATCAAGAATAAACGATATGATGAGCTTATGCGCTATTTTGAGCAAGTGCGCAAAGCTAAAAAGCACCCCGGATTTACTTTTTTATATCATTATACTGCATATAGTGAGGCTGTAGCCGACCCCTACAGCTATACGCAGTTTATGGAACACTACCACAGGAAGTACAAAAAGGAAAAGGGCTCGATGAAACTCGACCATATTCCCGGACATGAAACCTATATAGATTTTGCAGGTAAAAAGCTGTCCATAACCAACAAAGAAACAGGGGAAGTAGAGGCTGTAGAAGTTTTTGTAGCCATTCTTCCTTATAGTCAATACACCTATGTGGAAGCATGCAGGAGTCAAAAAAGGGCAGATTTAATTCATTGCATGAACAATATGCTGGCATTCTATGGGGGTGTTCCCAAAGCCATTGTATCGGACAACTTGAAAAGCGCTGTGAGTAGGTCCAGCAAGTATGAAGCCGAGATCAACCGCTCATTTAAGGACTTTGCCAGGCACTATGACTGTGCGACCAACCCTACAAGGGCTTACCGCCCACAGGACAAGGCTTTAGTGGAAAATGCGGTTCAACTTACCTATCAGCGTATTTACCACCCCCTTAGAGAGATGGTTTTCTTTTCATTAGAAGAGCTCAATGCAGAGGTACATAAGTTATTAGATGCCTATAACAATATGCTTTTTCAGCGTAAAGAAGCCAGTAGAAAAGAGCTTTTTCAATCCATTGAAAGAGCAGCCCTAAAACCGCTGGCCGCTCAAAGGTATCAGCTAAAAGACTATGCCAGGGCCAAAGTGCAGAAGATTGGTTATGTATACTTCTTTGCCGACAAAAACTATTACAGCGTACCTTACCGCTACATCGGGAACACTACCACCATTCATTACACCCGTGATATAATAGAAGTGTTTTACTATCACCAGCGTATTGCCATACACCAACGCAATCCTGTAAAAGGCAAATACAACACCATTAAAGACCACCTAAGCAGTACTCACAGGCAGTACAAGGACTGGAGCCCACAGTATTTTAAACAACGGGCCAAGGGTTACGGTCAGGGGGTTGAATCATGTATAAACGAACTTTTTATCAACTGTGAGTATCCGGAAACAGCCTACAAAAGGGCCCTGGGTATTTTTAAACTCGGACAGCTATACGGGAAAGAACGGCTCAACAATGCCTGTAAAAGGGCTATTATGGGCGATGCAGTTTCATATAAACGCATCGAGAATATTCTTAAAAACAACTTGGACAAGTATATAGAAGAACAAATCAACTTCGATCAAACACATATACCTGCGCATGAGAATATTAGGGGGAAAGAATCTTATCAATAAACATAAATAAATAGAAAAATGGAACAGGACCAAACGATTAACAAGCTTAGGCAGATGCGCTTAAGTGCTATGGCCGATTTGCATTATCAGCATTTACAAAGCAACCAACTGCAAAAATATACAGCAGATGAATACTTGGCCTTGCTGGCACAGCATGAGTGGGAAGACCGCCAAAACAAGAAGACAGATAGGCTGCTCAAGTCGGCCCACTTCAAACAAAACGCAGCTATTGTGGAAGTAGATTTTAGCCATGTACGCAACCTAGATAAAAACATGTTTGACAGACTGTCTTCCTTGAGCTTTTTAAAGAAAAAAGAAAACATCATTCTCACAGGCCCTTCAGGAGTAGGCAAAAGCTATCTGGCACAAGCTTTGGGAAACCAAGCCTGTCTTATGGGATATAAAGCACTGTACACCAATACCGCAAGGTTATTGTCTAAAATGAAGCTATCCAAGGTAGACGGTACCTATATCAAGGAATTAAAACGACTGCAAGGTGTGGATATACTCATACTTGATGACTTTGGGTTACAAGCTTTTGATCAACATGCCAGAGAGACATTGATGGATATTATAGATGATCGATTTAACCAGAATAGCACTGCAGTGTCTTCTCAAATACCTGTGGCCACTTGGTATGATATTATCGGTGAGGGAACCATAGCTGATGCTATTTTGGATAGGTTGGTCAACTCATCACACCGTATCGATTTGAAAGGAGAATCTTTACGAAAAGGCATACTTAAAAACGAATAAATTTTTACTACTTTTAAGCATCTTTCAAAGTGGCACTGTTCGACCGAAAACAGTGGCATGGTCCGACCGAAATAGCCAATTGGTCACTCGGGATACCCCAGCGACTGTTGGATTGATTTATTCATACAATTTTTTGAAGGTATTGAAATTTAGGATATTTGATTATCTACGTAATGCGCTTATTTAGAACATGGACAGGAGTCATCAGTATCTTTATATTCTTCCAGTTCTTCAAGATCAGATAAAATTTTATTTGACCAATTATTTTGTGCAGGTTCTATTGATCCATGAGCGGTGGCAATATCATATTCTTCACTTGAAAGATTAAGCTCATCTATTATATCTTGATATACTTTATTAATATCAAATTCGTTGGTGTATTCTTCAATCTTAATTCTTTTCCGAAGGCGTCTGC
>DASWKU010000499.1:0-1688 GCA_036396455.1 Flavobacteriaceae bacterium | reverse complement strand
TTGGTAATAATGGGTTTTATATTGATCGACAATCGATACTGTCCATTCTTTTTTTGGTAACTTCTTAACCAAATGATTTGCCATCATGGTTCCCGATGTACCTGCTCCTAATATCAATAATTCTTTCATCTTTAATAATTTTTAGTTGTCTTTATTTTCCCTTGTAATTTTATGGAATGTGTAACTAATACCAATAGTAATCATATCGGTTGTCATGTCATAAGCCACTTCACTTCCTGGAATGGCTCCGTAAGGAGGATAATCTTGGATAAACATAGGATTGAGTAACTGCCCTTTTGTTTTTCCACTACTTGTTCCATGGTGGTAAAGCGCATCCAATGTAAGATTGGTAGAGGGTTTAAAACTAAACCCAAATTGAAAGGCATTTTTTATGATTGCCGTAGCGGGAATATTGAAAAATACAACCTCTTCATTAATTGGATTGGAACTGTACGTGTATCCAAAACGTAGCGGTAGCTTTTCAATACCTTTAAATTGTATTCCTGCTGATACGATTGAAATATTTTCCCAACCAAACCCTTTTACCGATGCTGTTGGTGTCCAACCTACTTTGTCAAACCCTTTTGTGTTTTCATAGTAAACGGTTCGATAATCCAATGCTAGATCAAAGTCTCCTTTAGAATATCCTAGTCCAAATGATAATATCGCTGGATAATCCATATTAAAATCCACCTGTGGTGCTAACGTACCATCCAAATAGGTATTGTTAAATCTATATTTTTCGAACCGCTGTGTTGTTTTATAGGAAGTTCCAGCTTTAAATCCTTTTCCTGAATCGAAGAATAAACCAAATTGGGCACCAAACCCTGTTGCATCGGCCGTTCTGCTTTTTGGATATCCCAATGTTTGACTAGGATTGGATAAAGGATTGGGTTCCAGTTCCAAAGTGCCATAATCAAAAGTAGGTTGAATACCAATTGAAAATTTTTCTGAAAGTTCATAAGCCCAAGTAAAACCTATTTGACACAACATATAATCAGATTCTATATGGCCAAATCCTCCCATGTTTTGGGGCATGTTAATTGGGTTTGTCATACTTTCAGGAAATGTAACCCCAAAGCCACTGACACCAAAAGCAGATACGCCAAAAGTATGTTTACTGCCTTCTTTGCCCCATACCATGGCTACATTTGGCAAAATGGAAGTCCCTCTATCGTCTTTGGTATTTCCACTGTAATAATTACCGGTTGGCATCCCGTTGGAATCAAATTCGGGAACTGTGGAATACAGTTCCGGGGATGAAAAGAAAAATCCGACATCCAGTTTTAAAATCTTCTCATCAAAAGTTGAAACGGACGCCGGATTCCATTGCATGGCACCAGAAATGTCCAATGGCTGTCCAGTTGATGCCCCTCCCATGGACATATTGACTGCGCCAACGCCCTGTAAAACATGCCCGGTTTGAGAAAAAGCGGTTAGTGAAAAAAGTAAAAAGAATAATTTCAAATAATTGAAGGATCTCATGATATTTAGTTTGTTGTAATATTTGAAAACGGTTCCAAATACCACATGGTTATCAGTTTTATATTGCAAAGTTATGGGGGGGATTGGGTTACAAACATGATAATTGTCAGGATGGTTTGTAACTAATGTTACATAAGGAAAGTGGGAAATAAAAAGAAGCCGTCTCACAACATGAGGCGGTTTTTTTTATATATTTTTGGTGT
>DASWKU010000498.1:0-3306 GCA_036396455.1 Flavobacteriaceae bacterium | reverse complement strand
AGACAAGAGCCGTAAGTATTCTGTAGTTTTGTGACGGATTACAAAACCAAATGATGAAGACCATTCAAATATTTTTCCTTATTGTAACGCTTGTTTTATCAAGTTGCAAAGACCAAAAAACCACCGATTCGAACCTTGCCCAAGATGTGGTTGATAAAGCCATAAAGGTAGTAGGAGGTGAGGGTTTTAAGACTTCCAAAATTGAATTTGATTTTAGGGACAGACATTATAAGGCTGAAAGAAATAGGGGAAAATTTCAGTTTGAACGTATTTGGAAGGATTCGGTGAATGCCTTTAGAGATGTGCTTTCCAACTCCGGTTTTCAAAGGTATATCAATGATTCCATGGTTTCCGTGCCCGATACCATGGCCGTAAAATATACAAGTTCCATAAATGCGGTCCATTACTTTTCCATTTTACCTTACGGGCTCAACGATAAAGCAGTGAATAAATACTATTTAGGAACTGTTGAAATAAAAGATAAATCCTATCATAAAATCAAGATCACTTTTGACGAAGATGGGGGAGGGGAAGATTTTGAAGATGTGTTTGTGTACTGGATCAATTCAGGCACCTATGAGATCGATTATTTGTCGTATTCCTATGTAGAAGATCATAACGATATCGGTTTGCGTTTTAGGGAAGCCTATAATAGAAGGGCCGTCAATGGCTTGACCTTTACCGATCACAATAACTTCAAGCCCGAAGATACTTTGGCGACGGTTGAAAATCTCGATAGTTTGTTTGTTGCCAATAAATTAAAATTGCTTTCCAAAATAGAGTTGGAAAACATTAAGGTCAATTTATGGTCAACACCTGATCGCTAATGATATCCCCTGCAACGGTTACTATGAATAATTTGCCGTTATCGCTGTCGTCGATATCATCATATTTTTTATGCCCAAGAATTTTGTTGACAAATTTTGGCGTTGTATTGCTGTGACCAACAATCAACACGGTTTGTCCTTTGGTATCCTTCAAAAATGATGTGGCATCAATAGCATTGGGATCATAAATCTTGAGCTCTAGATTATTTTTGGCGGCTGTGGGTTGCGCGGTTTCTTTGGTTCGGATATAATCGGTGGAATATACCGCATCAAATTTTACTTCACCTAGAATTACGCTCCAATGTGCTGCTCTTGCTTTACCAACCTCTGTAAGATGTGGGTCTTTATCAGAAGGATCGGTTCGGTCCTTTTCGGCATGACGGATAAAGTAATAGGTTGACGTTACGTTTTCAGGAGAATCCCCAGTTTTCTGTTCTTGGGTACATGAGAATGAAAGACAAAATAATGTGATGAACATTAGACAGACAGGTTTCATGGTTATGAATTTTATTATCAAGTTAAAGATTAAAACCCTGCTCCCGATAAGTCCCGATAGTTATCGGGACGGGACATTGCAGTTACTTTAATTTCTATAAACTTTTGCCACGAATACACGAATATATAAAAATTATTAGTGTATTCGTGGCTAAACGGATTTTCAGTCCGTTATAAAACTATGGATTTAAAATCCATAGTGGTTTATTTTAATAAAGATAAAAAATGTAAAAGACTTTTCAAGTGCTTTACCTTCTATTTGTCAAAAGGAAGCATGGCTATGTAATAAACTGTCTATGTCCTATTTTCTGTAGCCCAAAGTCTTTTTAAGCATGCCCCTCCATGGTGTGGTACACGTTCTGTACATCGTCATCTTCCTCCAATTTTTCCAAAAGCTTTTCGACATCGGCAGCTTCCTCTGATGTAAACGCTTAAACACGGATAAAATAAAAAGGTCAACTTATTTCTTTTTCCCCATCGAAAGATTATAGATGGGCATCGCAAATAAAGTAGTGAGTATCGCAATCAATACTAAAATAGAGTAGAGGTCATTTGAAATTACGGCATACGACAAACCTATGTTCGCCACAATCAATTCCATCAACCCTCGTGAATTGGTTAAACCGCCAATCGCAGACGATTCTCTCCAGCTATAACCCGTTAACTTCATGGCAATGGTTGCAGAACCGTATTTACTGATAAAGGCAAAAGCAACAATCACCAAGGTTGGAATAAAATTCGTGAGATTTCCCAATACCAGCATGTTGGCGTTTAATCCAGAGAAGGCAAAAAACAAAGGCAATAAAATGGCAACTGTAATGTCTTTCAATTTCAACTCCAATCCTTTTGAAAACACCGGATCTCTTGGTACTGCCAATCCTAAAATGAATCCACCAAACACCGAATACAATCCTAACTTATCGGTGATGAGTGCGGCAGCTAATAAGGAAATAACAATGATTGCAAAATCCATTTGGCTTAGGATTCCATTTTTTTGTGAGCGCTTTCCAATAATTTTTAACAATGGTTTTACTATTAAAAATACAAGTGCTACAAATGCAATTCCTCCAAACAAAGTGATGTAACCCGCTTCCATGCCTTTGTTTGCAGCTGCTGCTGTTACAAAGGATAATAAGATCCAAGAAATCACATCTTGTATACTCGCAGAAATAAGTGTCAATACTCCGATGTGCGTATTTAAATTATTTTTTTCATGAAGGATTCTCGCTAACATTGGAAATGCAGTAATCGCAAAAGCGGTTCCGATGAAAATAGAAAACGACATTAAAGAGATGTTCGGCATCGAAAACACATCAAAATACCAGCTCGCAGCAATCCCTCCAAAGATGAATGGGAAAATAATAGCCACAGCAGAAAGCAAAGTTGAGCTTTTTATTACTTTTTTGGTAAACTGCTTAAAATCAATTTCGGATCCTACCAAAAACATGTAGAATGACAATCCCAAATTACTCAAGACAAACAAAAAAGGCATGACGGGCTTTCCGAAAATAGAAGCACTCAATTCCGGAAAAAAATATCCGAAGCAGGTAGGTCCAAGCAAAACGCCTGAAATCATTTCACCCACCACTTTTGGTTGTCCAAGGTATTGAAACAATCGGCCGCAACAATGCGACACAATTAAAATGAAAACTACGGCAGTAATTACTGCAACAAAGGTTTCCAAGTTGTTCATAGGCTAGATTTGATTATTAGCAAGTTAATGATCGGCCATGCTTTCCTCCATGGTATGATAGATGTTCTGTACATCGTCATCTTCCTCCAATTTTTCCAAGAGCTTTTCAACATCGACAGCTTCTTCAGGAGTCAATGTTTTGGTCACTTGTGGGATACGTTCAAAACCCGAGGACAAAATTTCAATGCCACGTCGTTCCAGTTCAGACTGTATGGCACCAAAGCTTTCAAAAGGGGCATAGATTAAAATGCCATCGTCATCCGCAAAAACCTCTTCGGCACCAAAATCGAT
>DASWKU010000497.1:0-4134 GCA_036396455.1 Flavobacteriaceae bacterium | reverse complement strand
ATCTTCTTGTAGAAACTTTAAATATTTATCATTCTCACTTAAATATGAAAATATAAATCTAAACAAATTTATAGGTGATTTTAATTCATTTTCAAATTCTGGAACTTGGTTATAAGACCATTTAATTGCTAAAATGGAGGAGAATATTGAGTTTATAAGAACTCTATCATGTGTTTTTATAAGTGATTGGTCTGTATTTTTAAAACCAACATATCCTCCGTGATCTGAAGCAATTAATATGATACCATTTGGGTCATTTTGGGTTATAATTTCAACCAATTCGTTTAACCATTCATTTGATTTTTTTAATCTTTCAAGGTAATATTTCCGCTCTTTTTCAACACCTTTAGAAAATAACGAATTTACTCTAATATGGCCTGGAATCAATTTTTCAATGAAATAAAAATTATTGGTAACTTTATTTGTATTAATGAGCGTTTCCATTTCATTTAAGATATCCATTCCCATATCAAACCCTCTAGACATATATGGGATTGTATTATAATCTATATTACAATAATCATATCCCATTTTTGGCATATTTAATAATATATAAGGCTCTTCTAAAATTAAATGAGTTTTGTAATTATTTGCATTGAATATTGAAATCACTGGGTTTTTTTCTATAATCACTTTTCTAAAATCATATAAATCATTTCCATTTTTTATTGGATTTTTGTAATAATGATGTTTCATCGAAAACATTGAGCTATTAGAATAAAGAGTATATCCATAGTTACTTCTATAATTATCATATATTGTAAATCCTTTATTCTTTAAAAACAATTCAAATTTACTATTATCAAAATTATAGTTTCCTGTTTTTAATTCTAATAAATTGGCGTAACCATCAGGCTGAATCAAATATATATTTGGTTGTTTTTTAAAAACAACTTCTTCAATATCATCTGGCTGAGTCATCCATTCATCATCATATTCTAAATAGATAAAAAGTTTAGGAATAAACATCAAGAAAGCTATAGTTGCAAGCAAAAATTGAAAGACGATAATTTTTTTAATGTGCCTATATAATAAAAATGCTAGAAAAAAAGCAAATACTAAAGTTATAAGTAATATTTTTTTTTTCATACCATAAATTCCCCAAACAATAAATAATCCAAAAACACTTAAATTTAAAATGGGGATTAAATATTTATAAAATGAGTAATTCGATTTTAAAATTCGATGAAAAAAGAAAAAAACTGTACTCGGCAGTAATAAAAAAGTCAAAGCAAAATAAAATAAATGTTGCCATGAATTAAATCTTATAAAATTTGAACTGTAATAATGTATAAAGGGGAATAGTCCTGAAGCTAAACCTGCAATTATAGGATAGTCTTTTCTGCTTGAAGTAAATGAAAATATTTGTTTTCTTATTCTACTTAACATTTTTACTTTTTAATAAGTACAATACTCGTTCAGATTTAATAATTGGCAGTTTTTCTATAATGGTAAAATATGTTGCATATTCACTTTCAAAATTATTGATACTATAAAAATCGAAATGGTCTTTAAACTCTCCTTTAATATTTAAAAGCCTTTCAACCCATGAATCTTCACGTTTTGGAAATTCAATAATTAGATGTTTTGAGAAGGATGAAAAAAATTCGGCGGACTTATTAAAAGGCACATTCCCCGATAAAGTCATGTGATGGATTATAGCTAAAGCTAAGGTGACATCAGGTTCAAATTTTTTAATCCTATTTAAAAAGGAATCACGTTCGTTATTATTGAATCCAACACTAGCAGAAGGGCTCAATACATCAATTACAAAAGGAGTTATGTACGTTTCTTTATTTAATTTAAGCACTTGGAAATTTTCATCAATAGCATTATTATCGATATCGCAAACTAAAGCCTGTTCAATTTTTGCTTTAATTGCCCTGACAAAAAAACCGGTATTCCCACCAATATCAATAAGAGTTTTCGGTTTTATTTTATTGATATATTCATTAATGATGTTGGTTTTAGATGCTAAAGAATGCTCAGAATAATTTGTTTTACTGTAATAGTCGCTCCATTCACTCTGTTCTTTTAAACCCAATTTTTTAATGTAATCATATATACTTTTTATAATAGTTATCTGAGCTTTTTTTGAAAGTCTAGCTGTTTTTATCTTATACGCATAATCACTATTATACTTGTCTTCAAATTTGGCCAGCAAATGAATATTTGTATATAAAAACGGATTCAATTTGGTCTTAAAAGGTAACATTGAAGCCAACATTTTCAATGGAATCCCATCAATATAAGTGCTCATTAATTTTAAGAATTGAGCACCATGATAATGGGATAATACCAAAGGTCCCAAAAAATGCATTATAAATTGGTTGTACGCTCGCCAAGGTTCATTTTCATGATAAAAATCAAAGGACAAAGTATCAATAAATACTGCCTTACCTTTATGAAATGTAATATTGAATGCTGAGGCATCTTTAAGTGAAAAGTCATTCTCTAAACAATATTTTTGAAGTTTAAGGGTGAGTAAAGCAGCTTCTTTATATTGATTAAAACTCCATTCAAAAGGATAAGTAATAAATGGTATTTGTTCAGGTTGAATAATAATTTCAGATTCATTTGAAGAAATTTCCTTATGAGGAATAAGCAATTTGGCTTCAAAAAGTTTTTCGAAAAAGCCACTACCCTTTAGGGCGTTATGCTGCTCAAAATAAAGGGGTGAAATTGAACGCTTTATTACGCCTTCATCAACAAATACATAACCTGAAGGATCCCTAAATGAAGAAGCATGTTGATGATTAACTATCACTAGGGTTTTTATTTTCTACATCTGTATCATCTACATTGATGTCGTCAAATAAGTCGTTCTCATTTTCTTTAACAATCCCAAAAAACAATTTAATTTTGTACACTAAGTTTTTCGAAAATAAAACTACACCAGCCACAGTTGCTACGATTGCTTGAACAATCATAGCACCTAAACTTGGATCGAAATAAAGAAAATGCATCACTAAATTTTTGTAAATATAACGAACTATTTATTTAACTAACTGATGTTACGCACAAAAGTATTAAATTTCGTTTATGAATGTTAATAACCTTTTAGATTTATACACGGATTATTTGTTGGTTACCCCAACATACAGTACAGCAACAGGATTGTCATTAGTAACGGATAACAAAGTAAGCCATGACCAAGTAACACGTTTGTTATCAGGCCCTATAAGTTCTAAAACCTTATGGTTACAAGCTAAATCTATGGTTCATGAAATCAGCACATCAGAAGGAGTGTTGATTATTGATGATTCCATTGAGCCCAAAAAGCACACAAAAACCAATCCTTTGATAAATTGGCACTATGACCATTGTAGTGGCAAGAACGTAAAAGGTGTAAATTTTGTAAGTTCCTATTATTACAGTCCCAAGTACGATATTGGCCTTCCTGTAGGGGTTGAGTTTGTAAAGAAAGATTTAGCGGTCGTAGGTAAAAATGGAAAACCATCTTATAAAAGCAAACAAACCAAGAACGAAATGATGCGACAGATGGTAGTCCATGCAAACAACAACATAGGTTTCAAATATGTTTTAGCGGACAGTTGGTTTTCTTCATCAGAGAATATGAGTTGCATAACACAAGATTGCAATTCAGATTTTATAATGGCCCTTAAATCAAACCGGGTTGTAGCATTAAGTAAAAAAGATAAAGCACAGGGGATTTATCAAAGTATTGAATCTTTAACGCTGGAAGGGCGTACCATGTCGGTCTATCTAAAACAATATAGCAATCCTATATTGATAGCTAAACAGGTCTTCAAAAACGGAGATGGCAGTACTGGTACGCTTTATCTGGCTTCGAGTAATTTGGACTTAGATTATCAAGGCCTCACTACAATCTATCAAAAACGGTGGAAAGTAGAGGAGTTTTTCCGCTCCATAAAAAACAATACCGCTTTTGCAAAAGCACCAACAAAGACCATACATACACAGCAAGCCCATTTTGTAGCATCTATGATTGCTTATATGAAACTTGAAAGATTAAAAATCAGAAACAGTAAAAACCATTATGCAATGAAAAGCGAAATATGGCTTGCAGCAACCAAAGCGGCCTGGAAACAATTAAATCAGTTATCAACACCAAATATCAATATTAACAAAATCGCTGCGTAACATCAGTTA
>DASWKU010000496.1:0-10458 GCA_036396455.1 Flavobacteriaceae bacterium | reverse complement strand
TGTGAGGTATGACTACCTTTGCTGATTACTTTGTTAAGCTCTTCAACTTCAAGCTTGCTTAGTTTAATTGTGTATAGTACCATGTTTTTTTACAAACTTACACAAATAAACCGTCATATTCAAATTAACTTAACACTAGTTTATTTAAATTACAATTCTAAAATCGATATGTGATTTTTGGCATATAGTACCATTTACCTATGTCGTTCTCTAAAGCTGCTTTCAACTTATAGGTAGCATATTGTACACTAAAACATATTGAAAATTGAGTCTTATTTGTCACATTAAATACATATTCCAATTCAGGGGACAACAAAAAAGAATTCATTCCTTTATATATTAATATTGCCTCATCGTTTTCGTGTTCTGGTTCAATAACTTCCGTAGAAATTAAAATACTTGATATGCCCATGCCAACACCTATGCCTATAAAAGATTTTTTAAAGAAAATTATATCCTTTTTAAATTTTATAAGTCCATTAAATAACATTCTGGAAGTTGCTTCTAACGTATCCAACTGTTTTATATATGTGAAATTATTTTCGCGATCCCATCCTCCAAATTGTAAGGCTAATTCAACAGAATTATCGTTGCCGGCAGGTATATTCATATTGAATTCAAAAAATGTCGCTACTCTAAAATGTTGGCTGGAAGCAGGTATAAAAAGTCCCATTCCACCTCTGTATGATATGTTTTGCCACAGTTCGTCAAAATCATCAACGTAGGTATCAACAGTTCTAATGGAATCATATTGAGACCAAGAAGGCATAAGGTTAAAATTCATTAATAGAATACATAAAGCTATGCGTTTCATAATAGGTAAGGTTTTAATTATAATCCAATTTCAAAATGCAATCAATTAAAATAATGGTCAAATTTATTTAAGGCAAAAAATTCAAGTGTCCAAAATTATTGTTGAAAGAAGAATTCGGATACTTTTTGAAGTAATAAAAAGAATTGTGTTTTTGAACACTACAACTTATTATTGTTTTTGAACCAATCAATGGTCTCCAAAAGTCCACTTTCAATAGGGCTAAAAGAAATCCCCAGTTGTTCTTTGGCTTTAGTATTGGAATAGTAATTTTTCACGCAAAGAATCTTCATGTTATCAAGAGAGAATTGGGTTTTAAAACCCACAAAACGCATGCAGTTTCCAATCCATCCCACAATAAGTAGAACAAATTTGGGTAACTGCAGAATTATAGTTTTAGATTTTGTATGGTTTCGCAATAATTTAAAGAATAATCTATATGACATATTCGCGTTTGACAACAAATAGGCTTCACCAGCAGAGCCTTGATTTAAGGCCGCAATAATTCCTTTAGATACATCTTTTACACATACAAAATTCTTACCTCCAGGAGGACATAATAGAATGTGCTTTTTTATTCCAATTAGTATAATTTTACCTGAACTCGGTTTACTATCATAAGCACCAATCATGAATGAGGGGTTAACAATAACAGTTTCAATTTCGTTTTTCTTGGTTAACACATAATCTTGAGCTTCTTTTTTGCTTTTAGAATAATTTGATTTGATAAATGGACTCATCATTTGTTTAGATTCATCACCTAAGCTATCCAAAGAACCGTAACCAAACGTATTAGCCGTACTTACATAAATGATTCTTTTTAGATTTTTTTCAATGGCAGTTTCAACGACATTAATAGTTCCTGAGACATTGATTTTTTCAAAGTCACTGTATTTTGAAAGTTTTGGGTCTGTAGTTGCCGCTATATGAATAATGTATTTGCAATTTATCAAAGCCCTGTTTAAATCGTCCTTATTTAAAATGTTCCCCTCTACAAATTCTAAATTATGATGACTACTTCCTACAAAACTTTTTTTATCTCTTAAAAACCCAGTGACATGATAGCCTTGATTTAAAAGTTCAATAATGGTATTGGTTCCCAACAAACCATTAGCGCCAGTAACCAACACTCTTTCTTCTGAATTCATTTTTACGTACTTTAAACTAATTAGCATTTGGGGTTTTGGTTCAAATAATACTTTTCAATAAAGTTTAGAGAATTTTGAATGGTAAAATTTGAAACTATGGTTTCAGCTTTTATTTTTTTATTTCTTTGCTGTAATAAAGCATTTGGTTTAGATAGATAATTTTCAGCTATAACAACCAATTCATTTGCTAACGCATTTAAATTGGAAGCTGCCCAAACTTCATCCAACGGGTTGATGGTTCCATCAAAATCACTTCCTATACAGCAAGTTCCCCATGCAAAAAGACCTTTAGAATCCAAAACTTCAGCAATATGTTGAAGTTGTCTCCAAACAATTAAAGCAGAAGATTTCAAATTAACTCTTGCATTATTTTTAAAGAGTGATTTTTTGATAATTTGGCTTGGCCCTAATCTTTTAGCGTCCAATTGCACGGCAAACAAACCATTGGATTTGGCTATAATTACAAGCTCTTCATCATAAAAATTAATGGAATCATTCGCAAAAAAATCAGGATCAAGCGTTGTGATTACATCCCCTAAAATGTTCCTACCAGTTACAGCTCCATGACTAACAATTATGGGAATTTTGCTGTCATAATCAGTTTTAATAATGTCATAATATTGTTGTCTGGACTTTAAACTCATGTGCTTGATATCTATAAAAATTGGATTCCCATTTTTATTACTTAACAAATGGTGCAGTACTATAATTCCAAGTTTGGTAAAACCACTGTTTAGACTTTGGTTTTGATTGACCATTAAACCAAGACATTCTAAACTGGGTGCATGTCCACAGAGGTCATTATTAAAATTATGGGCAAATGTTATAAACAATGGTGGGCTGCTCAATTTCTTAATTTTACCAATGTTTTCAATAATGTGGTCTTTGTCGTATTGTTTACCAAAAGCACCCAATCCCGTATTGAGAACATGGGCACCTTCAATAGTGGGAATAATGGATATACAATTGCCTTTTTGGAAATTGGATTGGATATCAGTTAAGTTTGAAACAAAATCTATAGTATATTTTATGTTATCTATAAATTTCTCCCTTGGACTTTCAAGTAAAAAATGGTATTCATCCAACAAGTCTTTGAAATAATCCAAGTGTTTCTGGATATATCTAACCCGACGGTATCCTATAGAAGTGATATAGCTGGATAACACTGCAGAAATCCTATCATCTAAATATGGATTTGTAAAAAAACCTTTTTCAAAAGGATAAAGTGAAACAAAAGCTAATTTTACATTTGCTTTAGAAAGTGTTGTGAAATCTGCCTGGGAAAATCGAGTGATTCCAGAAATCTTTTGCAGTGCCTTTGTAAAAAAACCGGGGGGATTATAATACCAGATATCGGCTTTTTTTTTCTTTTTGGTTCTATCACCGGAAAAAGAATGCCCAAACGCTTTTAAAGTTGGATGGCAATGTAAATCGGAAAATTGAAAATCAATCATAATTAAGTGTTTTAACAATTACATATCCTCTTCAAAAAAGTCTTCACTATTGGCATTTGCTTTAATCAATTTATAGTGATAATGCAAAGCACTCCAAAGTTTATAGGAACGATATTCAAATCCATTTTCTTCAGCATATTTGCGAATTTCGTAGGTCAATTCCGGAGCATAAACCGAATTGAAATTTGGAAATAAATGATGAACCAAATGAAAATTAAAATTTCCCATAATATGTCTTGTAAACCAATTATTTAAACTAACATCGTTAGTGGTAATAAATTGATGTTCGAACCAACTCACATTTAATTGACCATTTGCATCTGGTAAAGGAAATTGGCTTTTGGTATTAACATGTGGCGTCAATAAAGAAAGCAATGCGAAAATACTCCCTACAGCGAACATTGTGAAAAGTGCTCCAATAACTACAAATGGATTAAACCCAGTAATCACAGGTATAACTATCATATAAAAGACAAAAAGAGCCTTAAAAAAGAACAGTTTAAAATATTCGATTATTGGAATCTTACATACTTTTTTTATGTCTCGGTTTTTAAGAAAATAATCTTTAAAATCTCTTATGAGTATCCAGTTGAACAAGTACATTGGATATAGGAAAAAAATAAGCCATGATTGATTTCTATTGATCCATGAAGGTTTTTCATGTTTGAAAATCTTGATTAAACCTGATTGTTCGATATCAGAATCCCATCCAGCAATGTTTTGAAAATTATGGTGCAACAACACATGTCTCTTTTTCCAGATATAGCTATTACCACCCAATAGGTCGAATACAGTTATAATCGCATTATTCATCCATCGTTTTTTAAATACATTATAATGGACAGCGTCATGAATAATATTAATAAAGATTAAAACTGAAGTAATTCCCAGCAGTGCATAAAGACCATAAAATTGTGCCATGTTATGAGCATGATTAACTGCTAAAAAATAGATTAATAAATAAACTATTAAGAGTACAAAAGCCATATACCCTTTTTCAAGTTTACGCTTATCAGGTAAACTTTTTAACACTTGTTTTAATTGTGCCCTTAATTGTCTGTAATGTAGGTTATCTTTTGGGTTTTGGTTAAAAATAACTTGAGCTTCCATTAGGTCTTTATTTTAAAGTTTTACACATTTTTTATTAATCCGTTTAAACAACTTAACTTGAGTTAAATTTTTTTTGTAATTGCTTAACTGTCAAGGTATCTCCATTTGCGCTCCAGCCGGGTGGGCCAAAAACATACATAAAGGCTTCATATAAACTTTTTGATGATTTTACATCTTTCCACATAGCCTTATATTCATGGGTTGTAATGGTTATCGGGTTAAATGATTTAGGTCCTTTTGTTACACCATATTCTATCGATACGTTTTCATCAAATTCCTTCCAACTCCCAAAAACTTTATCAAACACATTTAATATGGCACCATGGTTCTTATCGAGATATTCTGTATTTTTACCATGATGGACTTGATGCTGTATTGGAGTTATAAAAATTTCATCAAAGAATTTTAATTTAGGACAGTAGGTTGTATGAAGTAAAAATTGCCAAACTCCTTCAATGGCTAAACAAACTAATACCATTTCAGGATGAAATCCAACCATGGGCATCCACATATAAAATAACGGTTTGTAGGTTATGGAAATCCAACTTAATCTTAAGGCGGTGCCATAATTGAAGTGCTCAGAAGAGTGATGCACCATATGCGCTGCCCACATTATTCTTACCGTATGATTTAACCTATGAAACCAATAATGTGTAAAATCATCTAATAATTGACAAATTAACCAGGTGTACCATGCCCAATTAAATGATTGATATCCAAAAATATTTGTTCTAACGCCATTAAATTCAGGATTGAACCATTCATATATAAAATAAAATATTGTAGCCGCAGATATAAATTTCAATAATGGGTTTAAAATCAAAACACCAACACTCATTAAAGTGCTTGTCAAAAAGTCTTTCCACTCATACAGTTTTTTATTCTTACTTAACTTACTATAAACCAATTCTGCAATTAATAGCGTTAGTAAAATTGGAACTGACCAATCGATTAGGCTATTTAAAATAGTTTCCATAATTATAGTTTTATTGCACTAAACAGGTCTGGGAAATTTTTTAATTTCACTATTTGCCAAACTATCCTTAATGAAATCTGGCAGAAGCTTATCTAAGACCATAAAACATTTATTAACAAAACCGGGAACAACAACACCTCTTTTGCGAAGCATAGCATCTATAGCAATTTTGGCTGCTTTTTCAGGATTCAATACAGACTCTTGTGAAATCCAACCCATAATTCGGTTTTGATAGCATATTCTGGTCGATGTATTTAATCCGCCTGGACAAATAGCCGTAACAGAGATATTGTCTTTTTTCAATTCCTTCCCCAAACTTTTGGAAAATGAAGTCATATAAGCTTTTGTTCCACCATAAACCTGTTTTTTGGGCAATGCAAAAAAACCGGCCATACTGCTTATATTCAAAATACTTGCTGGAGCATTTTTTTTGAGATTACCCAATAAAAGCCTAATTAAAAGGGTTGGTGTGGTTACATTGACGTCTATTTGTTTTAAAATGAATTGATCATTCAATTCATCAAAAAAACCTCTGCTTAAAACACCCGCATTGTTGACCAAGTATTTGATTTGAAGATGATGTTCTTCAATGTAATCCAAAATAGCATAACAGCTTGCCGATTTGCTTAAATCCAATTCGAGAAAATGGACAGAGACCTTTAGATTTTTCTCAATGAAATCTGCTAGTTGGGGCAAACCTGAATTTGGCAATGCCACCAAAATTAAATTCATGTCCCTTTGGGCAAATTCCAAGGCCATGGCTTTTCCAAAACCTTGGCTCGCTCCCGTTATTAAGGTGTAATATGTTCTCATGTTTGTTTATTTAGATAAAGACTTGATGGTTCTACTTAGTCCAATAGGAAAAGGTGTTATTTTGTAATCCAATTGCGATTCAGCCTTAAAAGAAGAGGCACTTCTATGCGTAAATAGGGAATCCAATACCTTTGGGGTCAAGGCAAAACCAAACCTAAAAAGGGTATTGAGATTGGAAATCATCATTATTCCCCTTTTCACTAAAGCATAATTGATTCTTAAGATCCTGATGTTGCTCTTGGTTAGGGTTCTGATCTTATTGAACAATTGTTGATAGCTGATATTTTCTCCTCCTATGATATATTTTTCTCCACTTTTCCCTGATTGCAATGCTAAAAGATGGGCATTAACAACATCATCAATAAATACGTAATTAGAAATGACGTTGAGCCTCGAAGGCACTAATAGAACATCATTCTTGGCAATTTTTAATATTAGCTTGTTTACTCCGTTAGAATAGGTATTCAACCCAGGCCCATAAACTTGGGACAGATTCAATACAACACAATCCAACCCTTTTTTAACATAATCCAAAACAACTTCTTCCGACATGCTTTTAGTAAGTTCATAATCGTTGAAGTATGATGTCAATCTAGGTTGGGTTTCTGTAATTGGAACTTCCTTAAATGAGGGTCCAAAAACCGACAATGTACTGGTATAGATCACTTTTTTTATTTGATGGTGCAATGCCGCCTTTAATACATTTTCAGTACCCACAACGTTACCATTGTAAAAATTAGCTATGCTTTTACATTTTAAATTGGTGTAGGCTGCCGTGTGGAACACATAAGCGCATCCTTCCATAGCTTTTAATATGGATTCAGAATCACATAAATTGCCTTCAAATACAATAATGCTTTTATGCTTAGGAATCCTATTGGAGTTTATATTCCTCACTAGGGCATGCACCACAAAATTTTCGGATGCCAATTTTAAGGCCAACTGATGACCAACATAACCTGTTGCTCCTGTTAAAAATACGTTCATTATGCTGTTTTGTTTTTTAAGGTTAGAACATAAAACATGGGGATTTCATATACTGCCGATAAAGCGATATGAATTAAAAAGACATACCAAACACTATTGGTATAATAGGCAAACAGACACAAAACAAACCCAAAAGGAATGGCTCCCAAAATTTCTTTTCTCGAATCAAAACTATGAATGAGCACATATAATAGGGTGCTATATAACATCGCCGGAAAAAGTGGGACATATTCTAAAAACTGAAACAAGAGCACACCTCTAAAAAAGAATTCATAGCACAGCAAAAACACAAAACGAATAATGAAATAGGTCCATGCATTTGAAAAATTATAACCGCTTATCTGCGTATGCAAGCCTTGTCTTTTCACTGAAGCATTGGCCACAAATGCGCATAAAAACAGAACCATAAAAAACAGTGAAAGCACATGCAGTCTTGGTATTTCTATAACATTAACGAGAAATCTTAATTCCGGTAAAATGGTATAGAAAATGACTCCAAATAGGATGATTCCCAAAACATGCTTTAAATTTAAAAGGCGTAACCCATTATTTACCATTAAAGCAGATTGCAGATTATGTATCCCAAGTTTTTTGTAAACCATACTTACAATAAAATAGGCCACAAAACTTATACTTACCAATACCCATATATTGATTGGAGCGCTCATGACAAAACAGGTATTAGGGTGACCTCAAACATGGGATTAAAGGCTTCGATTTTGACACATTTTCCATCTTTATAATGAAAAATGTTGTACTTGCCCTTTGAAAATTGAACCTTATACATCCCATTACCCAAGCTTTTAACTTGGACCATTTCATTCTGGTTATCACAAAATACAGACGTGACCCCAACAGGTTCTTGAAAATAAAGCGTTACAAGGTTTCTTGTGATAAAATCAATATTTAAAGGCTCTACTTTGTTTTTGTTTTTTAAAGTATATGTTCCGTTATTGAACAATAAAGATTGATTTCGTTTTTCCTTATTATTGAGTTTTCGATATACAGATGAAAAAACAAGCGTGTCCCTTTTGTAGATGGATGTTTCTTTTGCCACCGCATTGAATTTAAAAAGTACTTTTGCGCTTATATCGGAATTTATGGTATAGGTTGTGGTTTCGTTTTGGGTTTGTTTTTCAATGTTGATAAAGCCTATCGTAGCGTTTTTGTTTATAACAGTAAATGATAATAATTCTGTTACCGGTAATTCTTCGTTTAAGGAGGACATTGAAATCAACAACAACGGAAGCAAATATTTAATTTTTGAAACATAACTTTTTAATGATCCAAACGTATTTGCTCTTTTAAAGATTCGTTTAAACGTATATATGATGAATAAAACTAGCATGATTTCTAATTTAGAAGGGTTACCATTTTTATGTCATTGAGGTTTAAAAGTATTTTGGTAATATTTCCTTTAATACTATTTAATCCGAAGAACCTTCCTGAATCCTTTCCTACATTATTAAATTTTAAAATGGAATTTTCATTGGTCAATATCTCTACTGCTTTTAACTCATTGGCTGCTTTTACCAACAAATCTGACTTTAGTCTATAAGCTTTTAACATTGAGCAACTTGGAACCGACCAAAACAGCAGTAAAAGTGGACTGGATATTTTTTTTGAAGTTTTCATAATAATAAGGGTTTTTAACCGATGGGCCTAAGTCCCGTTAGCGGTTTATCATCTTGATTGTTCAAATGTATTTTGGAATAAAAAATCTAGTGTCCAACATTATTTATGCTGGATAAATTGGGATGTCCAACGATAATTTCGGACTAAAATGAGGTTAAAACTGTGCTCTGTAGGTGGTTGGCGTTTCCGAAGTGAATTTTTTAAAGGCCGAATAAAAGGTAGATTTCGAATTAAAACCACATTCCAATCCAATGGCCACATTGGTATATTGACTGAATTCGTCATCAGACAAAAATTTCTTTGCCTGTTCTACCCGCAATGAATTGATGAAATCTGAAAAATTGTAAGTGCTATAGGAGTTGATAAGTTTTGAAAAATAGCTTTTGCTCATCCCCAAATCTGAAGCTACCGTTTCCATGCTCAACAATGGGTCTAGGTACAGTTTGTTTTGAATAATATGGTCTTTTATTTTATCGAAATCTTTTTGATGTTTCTCATTAAAAAAATCGTCATCCTGCTTTGATGTATCTACAGTCTGTGGAGAAGAAATTAGAACTTGACCAGATTCTATGGTCCGTCTCAAGACAATACGGTCCTCAACCACATTATATTTATAAAACCCTTGATAGCCTATCCAATATAAAAGTGCAGAGCTGCCCAAATTTAATAATTCATAATAGTCAATTGAAAAGACTAACCGCAATACAACAGCCAAAACCCAAAAAATAATGACTATTGTTCCCAACCAAATAAACCATTTTAACCAACTGAGATCATCATATTCCATAATAAATTCAAGGAGCTTATTTTTTCTGAACACCAAAAGACAGGCATTGATAAATAAAAACAGACTATATACTAAATTGCATACCTCTTCAATATCTGTATACTCAATTATTAAGGAAATATTTCGACTGGGGACCTCATAATATACATAAGAAATTAAAATAAGACGTATAATAATTTCCAAAGCAAAAATGAAAATCGTTGGTTTGATGAAATCATTAACTCTTTTTTCAATCCTTAAAAAATGTGTCGTAAAGGCATAAAACATTGGGAACATTAATACATACCACGGAACCTGAAACTGTTTAAGTAAAAAAGAAAAACTAAAAAAATCACTATCTGTTAAAATCCTTTGTAGGTTATTTAAAGAAAGAAAAAGCACTGTTAAATTGAGAAAGACAATAACTTTTGTAAATTTTTTTTTTATGAATAGCGTGACTAGATTAAATCCAAAACCTTGTATGACGCCCGCAATAAGTAAAAAGTTGACAACAGAAACGAGGTCCATAATTAAATTTCATTAAAAAATTACAATGCCCTTTACTAATTTATTGGGGAAAATTTTAAGCTAGGTTATTATAATAATAGTACCATAGATATATAGCTAATATAAGGAAAAATGTTAAAGTTTCAGATTTGAAATTAAGCAACAATAAAGAAAGGGAAATTAATTAAGCAAGGTTTAAATTGACCGTGTCGGTCATTTGATTATTAGGATTGGCAATAAATGATTGTTTA
>DASWKU010000495.1:0-3132 GCA_036396455.1 Flavobacteriaceae bacterium | reverse complement strand
GGTTTTGGAGTTCCCATTTCAATATCCAAACCATTTTTTAATGTTTTTACAGTAGAATGAACTGCAGCCCAATCTGAAACAACAACACCTTTAAACCCCCATTGATCACGCAAAATGGTATTTAGCATATAATCACTTTCACACAAATATTCGCCTCTAAATTTATTATAAGCTCCCATTATAGCATAAGCTTTAGCTTCCATAACGGCTGCTTTAAATGCAGGTAAATAAATTTCCTGAAGTGTGCGTTCGTCGATTTGTACATCAACAAAATCACGGTTCGTTTCCTGATTGTTTGCTGCAAAATGTTTGACACAAGCCATGACATCATTGTCCTGTAAACCTACAACTAATGGCACAGCTATTTTTTTGTTCAAAAATGGATCTTCGGTCATGTATTCATAAGTTCTACCTCCTAGTGGAGTTCTTACAATATTGATCGCAGGAGACAACAACATATCTTTGTCTCTTGCTCGCAATTCTTGACCTACGCTATTACCAAACGTGTACGCCATTTCACCATTCCATGTAGCAGCCAAAGCACCACTTGCAGGATAATAGGTTGCAAAATCATTAGTCCATCCTGCTGCGGCCCAACTATCTCTCGAAATCTCTTCACGAACCCCCAAAGGACCATCGGCCATTTTTAATTCAGGAATACCTAAACGTTCCACACTCCCAGTACTAAACATGCTGTTTCCGTGTAGCATTCCTATTTTTTCTTCCAAGGTCATTTGAGAAATCAATTTTTCTATTTCTGCATCGTACTCTGCAGTTATTTCATTGCCTTTATAGGTCATTTCCTCCTTATCTTTTATTGATGATTCAATATCATTTTTACACGAATGAACGATTAATGATGAAACTGCAATCGACAATATGATTAATTTATTTTTCATTTAGAAATCTTTTACTTTATATATAGTTAATGGTTTATTTTAATATAATAGTTTGTAAATGCCCATCATAATTTACTTCTTGCCCTGGAGCATCGTATACAAAGGCTTTAGAGTTATCTTTATTTACGGGAACAATAATGAATTTGCGATTTTTTAACATTCCGTTAAATTCACCTTGACGCTCTCCAATAGTTAAAACACCATTTGTTTCATTATAAGTGAATGGTATGCTTGAATGGAACCCTTTTTCATAATTATAATTTGTACCTTCATCTTCATATAAATTAAAACTTCCGTTTTTACCTTTATACACATAAAGAACAATAGAATCTGCTGGTTTTTCATCAGTATATTGTATTTCTGGTCCAATAGGAACAATTGCTCCTTCACGAATAAATAATGGAATGCGACCGTATGGTGCATCTACCGATAAAGTTTGCCCTCCTTTAATATAGTCTCCAGTATTAAAATCATACCAATTCGTTCCTGCTGGAAAGTAGACATCTTTTTTACGAACGCCATAGTTATAAACAGGACAAACCATAAAGCTTGGTCCAAACATAAACTGATCACCAATATTTTCAACAGCTTTATCATTTGGAAAATCCATCACCAATGGACGCATGATGGTGTAATCCTCAAAATAAGTCATACCAGCCATGGTGTAGATATAAGGCATTAATCTGTAGCGTAATTGGTTATAATATAAAATAGATTCGTATGCAGGATGTCCTTTAGGTGCAATGTTCCAAGGTTCGCGAAACGGAAATTGTCCGTGCGATCTGTACAATGGTGCGAAGACACCAAATTGATGCCAACGGGCATTCAATTCTCTCCATTCTTTGTAATCTGCATTTTCCTTTCCATTTTGATTATATTCTAATTGTGCAGCTACATAGCGATCTTCCACACAGAAACCACCAATATCCATCGTCCAATAAGGAATGCCACTTACGGCAAAGTTTAAACCGGCCGAAATTTGGGACTTCATATCCTCCCAACGAGTTGCGATATCACCGCTCCATGTGGCCGTGGAATAGCGCTGTAATCCTGCAAATCCAGATCTAGTTAATAAAAACACGCGTTTGTTTGGTGCCACATCACGCTGACCGTTATAAATAGCTTCGGCATTCATTAATGCATACGTATTGAAAAATTCGGTAGAAGACCCCAAAGCCGTTGGACCTTGCAGTGATTTACGGTACTCCATATCTGTACAGTCCAACACGTTTGGTTCACTGGCATCCATCCACCAAGCATCAACGCCTATAGGGTATAGATTGTCATAAATCTGTTTCCAGAATAATTTTCGGGCATCAGCAGAATAGGCATCGTAAAAAGAGCCTACATAACCTGGGCCAACCCAATCACGTATGCTATCCTTTATGGCCTGTTGGTACATCCACCCTTTCTCGTCAAACTCTTTAAAGTGTTCAGTGGTTTTATAGAATTTTGGCCATACCGAAATCATCATTTTGCCGTTCATGGCATGAATGGAATCTACCATTCCCTTAGGATTTGGAAAACGTTTGGCATCAAACCCATGGCTTCCCCATTTGTCCTCTTCCCAATAATTCCAGTCCAAAACAATATTGTCAATAGGGATTTGGCGTTCTCTGAATTCTTTCAAATTACCCAGGATTTCATCTTCCGTCTTATAGCGCTCTCGGCTTTGCCAATAGCCCATGGCCCATTTTGGCATGATCTGGGATTTCCCGGTTAATGTGCGGTAGCCTTTAATTATCTCGTCCATAGAAGTACCATGGACAAAATAATAATCCATTTTTTTGTTCATTTCACTCCACCACACTTGATTGTTTTTTTCTTCGGACGGTTGAGGTGTTCTTGCTCTTAGTCCGCAGTAGGAAGTGCCACCATTTGGTTTCCACTCTATGCGCAAGGGCACTCGTTTTCCTGCCTCTAGATTCATTGAGAATTTGTAGCTATTGGGATTCCATGCTGTTCTCCAACGTTCCGGGACCACTAATTCATTATTTAAATACATCTCAATATAACCTGCATAGTACAAAATGAATTTATACTCGCCATCTTCTGGTGCTTCAATAGCGCCTTCATAGGTTACCTCAGCATTTTGTAACGGGAAATTCTCTGGTAGGTTTTCAATGCTTTTTTTGTCCTCAAAGAAAACAGATGCTTCATTACGAACCAAAGTCATGTTGCCATTTTCTGGAGTAGTGTATGTACCTGTCAGACCATTGGGCTCACCGTTTTT
>DASWKU010000494.1:0-3610 GCA_036396455.1 Flavobacteriaceae bacterium | reverse complement strand
CCGTACACGTGCTGGGGATCCAATTGGTTCATTTTATGGTTATATTGTTGAAGGGCTGTATCAATCAAACTTAGATATTCAAGCCTCGCCACCAAGTACCTTGGGAGCTTATCAACCAGGTGATTTTAAATATAAAGACGTAAATGGTGACGGTGAAATAACACCGGATGATCGAACAATAATAGGAAACCCAACACCCGATTTTACTTATGGCATAAGCACAAATCTTAGCTATAAAAATTTCTCATTGGACATCGATGTGCAAGGTGTTTATGGTAATGAAGTCTGGAGGAATTGGGGCAATGGAAGTACGTTTGCCCAATTTAATTACAGGGCAGTACGGGAAGACAGATGGATAGGTGCGGGAACCTCAAACTGGGAACCTCGGTTAACCGAAGCTTCAGGCTATAACAAACAAAATTCCACTTACAATATTGAAGACGGTAGTTATATAAGAATCAGAAATATCCAATTGGCCTATAACTTTGAGCCTATGAGTATTAAAGGCATGGATTTTATAAATATGAAACTATATCTCAATGCCCAAAATTTATATACTTGGAAACATAATTCTGGATTTACTCCTGAAGCTGGGGGAACTCCAATTGAGTTTAGTATAGATAATGGTGGATATCCTATACCTGTAATCACAAGTTTAGGATTTAGTGTAACATTTTAATAAAATTTAAAAACTTATAATATTATGAAAAAAGAAATAGTCTTTATTAAGTATGCCTTTAGCGCACTGCTTATATTAACATCTATGACTTCTTGTAGTGATTTATTGGACACAAAACCATTGGGAGTAGCTACGGTAGGTGACCTTTCAACAGGGGGGTTTGAAGCAGATGCGTTTGGACTGTACGGGCAGCTAAGAAGCTCAGCTGTTTCAAATTGGACGAGATATTGGTTCCAAAGCATCCGTTCAGATGATGCTGCAAAAGGAAGTACCGAAGCGGACCAATCACAAGCGGGGGCCGATTTTAATGAATTTGGGTATTCAATTACTAGTGGCTTTAGTGCTGATAATTGGAATGACCATTACAAGGTAATAAATGCCTGTAATGATTTAATTGATGCCATCGAAGTTTCGGGGCTGACCGATAGTGGAACCATGGTCAACATGGCGGAGGCTAGAATGATCAGAGGCTTTCTTTATTTTGATTTAAGGAGAGATTATGGTGAAGTCCCTATAGTTGATCAAAAAATAATGGATCCAACCGATGGCATTAAGCCAAAATCTACTGTTGCTGAAGTTGATGCATTTATTGAAGCTGATTTGGAGTATGCTAGTGCCAATTTACCTTTGACTTGGGTATCCAATTATGTGGGAAGGGCCTCCAAAGGTTTTGCTGATGGATTGCTGGCCAAACTATATTTATATCAAGCCTCAGAATCCAATTCTCAGGCTAAATATGCTGCCTCTTTAACAAAAAGTGAAGAAGTCATCAGTTCTGGTGTTTATGCCATGGAAGATTCCTATAAAACATTATTCAGCCTAGAGGGCAACAATTCAATTGAATCGATTTTTGAAGTTCAACAGTTTGTTACTGCGTCCGGTCAAAAATTTAGCAATACTTATTATGAATCGCAAGGGGTGAGAGGTACAGGTGTTTGGGATTTAGGTTGGGGTTTTAATGTGCCGACGCAAAATTTGGTGGATGCATATGAACAAGGCGATCCTAGAAAAGCGCATACTATTTTGGTGTCAGGTGAAGATGACGGCGGCTATGGTAGTGGAATGTTACCGGCAGCTTCTACATTGCCTCAATTATATTGGAACAAAAAAGCTTATACGGAAGCCTCTTTTAGAACAGCTTTTTCCGAAAATAAGAATCATTGGGAAAACATAAAAATTCTTCGATATGCCGATGTCCTTCTAATGGCAGCCGAAGCTGCATTCCAAACAGGAAACTCTGCTCTAGCAACAACCTATTTAAACCAGGTAAGAGCAAAAAGAAGGGAGGGAGCAAATGTACTTCCAGATGTAACGGCGACCATGGCAGCTATCAAACACGAAAGAAGGATTGAACTTGCTATGGAAAATGAACGTTTTTATGATGTAGTGCGATGGGGCGATGGCCCAACAGTTTTAGGATCATTAGGCTTTCTACCAAAACATGAATGGTATCCAATCCCACAAACCGCTATCGACCAATCGCAAGGAGTATTGGTACAAAATCCAAATTATTAATTAATATTAAAAAAAATTAATTATGAAAAAACGAATTCACTTAATTACAAAAATGGCTTATGTAGTTGTTGCTACATTGTTCATTACTAGTTGCCAAGATTTAGATGCGCCTCCCTTTGGGGACTTTGAAATAGATCCTTCAGTGGTAAAAATTAATTATCCACTTGAAGGTGCTGCTATTAAAGTTTATGAAGACCCCGCTTCAATAGATATAGAAATAGAAGTTCATGATGATCATTTGGTAAACGAAATATCAATCGCATTAAATGGAACTGAGATTGCTAACTTAACAGATTTTATCGACCCGCGTAATATTATTGAAACAGTTACTTACAACGATTTAGTTATTGGAGATTATGTGTTAACTGTAACATCTACCGATGTTAATGGCACATCTTCAACTGCTGAAGTTAATTTTACAAAAGAACCGCCATATACCCCAATGTTTGAAGGTGAAATTCTATATATGCCTTTTGATGGTGATTTTCAAGAACAAGTAACAGGCAATTTAGCAGATCAGGTTGGCACACCTGGGTTTGCAGGCTCTGGTTATGCGAGCGCAAATGCGTACAAAGGTGCAACAGATTCTTATATAACATTCCCTTCCGGTGGATTGCAAAGCAACGAATTTAGTGCTGCATTTTGGTATAAAGTAAATTCAAGCCCTGATAGAGCTGGATTATTGGTAGTTGGTGATGATGTAACCGATAGAAATCAAGGATTTAGATTGTTTAGAGAAGGCAGTGGCACCGAGCAACGCATTAAGTTGAATGTTGGAACAGGAGGAGGAGAAAGTTGGAATGATGGTGGTGTTTTGGATGCAACCTCAGACGATTGGGTACATGTTGCCTTTACAGTTTCACAAACCGAAACCAAAATCTATTTCAATGGTATTGAAATGAATTCAGCCACCCTTTCGGCACCTATTGATTGGACCGGTGTAGGCCCACTTACAATAGGCGCTGGAGGTGAAACATTTAGTTATTGGGATCATAAATCAGATATCAGTAACATGGACGAATTGCGAATCTTTAATAAAGCTTTATCGCAAGCCGAAATCCAAATTATGATCAATTCATTTAATCCTTATACACCTTTATTTCCTGGAGAATCATTCTATATGCCGTTTGATAGTGGGTATGTTAATTTAGTGGGGAACATTGCAGCCACAGTTGTTGGGACCCCTGAAATTACCGATCAAGCTTATTTAGGAGATGGAGCTTATTTAGGAGCCACTAACGCATATTTAACATATCCGGCAGATGGATTGTTAACAGCCCAGTTTAGCACTACCTTCTGGTATAAAGTAAATTCAACCCCAGACAGGGCTGGAATATTGGTTGTTGGTAATGATATTCCTGAAAACAGAAACCAAGGATTTAGGCTATTTAGAGAAGGAAGTGCTACCGAACAACG
>DASWKU010000493.1:0-5176 GCA_036396455.1 Flavobacteriaceae bacterium | reverse complement strand
TTTCCAGAAATATGTTCTGTCGACACCAAACCTCTTTGCCAATGTTTCATGTTTTCGGTATTATCAAATTTTTTGATAAATGCTTCCAAAGGCAACTCAACAATAAGTTCAAGGGTGTATTTCATAGCATGGACCTATAAGGTAAAGGTAGTTAGTTTTTCGAAATAATTGAAGCGTAAATATGGTAATAATCTTTAAAATACCAAAACAAAAAACATACTAAAGGGGTTACAATTGCGTTTCAAAAAATAGCATCTTGTTTAATGTATATATTGTGTTATTTTTGCAACCAAAGCAATAGTTTAAGTTATGTGTTTAAAACAATTTATTTATATCTTTTTTCTTTGTTTTTCTGCATTGGGTTTTGCCCAAATCACTGATAAGGACGTTTTGTTGACTGTGGATGGAGAACCTGTAATGGCCTCTGAGTTTGTACGGGTTTACAGCAAAAATCTGGACTTGGTCCAAGATGAAACCCAAAAGGACATCGACGCTTATTTGGACCTTTTTGTGAATTATCAACTCAAAGTAAGGGAAGCCAAAAGGCTGGGTTTGGATCAGGACCAAAAGTATTTGAGGGAGTTTGATAACTATAAACAACAACTTACCAAAAATTTCCTGAATGAAACTAAGGTTACAGATGCCCTTGTAAAAGAAGCCTATGATCGTTATAAACAAGAAATTAAGGCTTCCCACATCCTTATTATGATGGATGGGAACGATAAGGATACACTTGAGGTTTACAATAGGCTATTGAATTTTCGTGAGCGTTTGATGAACGAAAGTTTTGAAAAAGTTCAAAAGGAAGTCCACAACGGAAATACCATTTTTGCCGAAGATTTGGGCTATTTTTCGGTATTTAAAATGGTTTATGGTTTTGAAAATGTAGCTTATAATACCAAAGTTGGTGACGTATCGATGCCATTCAGGACACGTTTTGGGTTTCATATTGTAAAGGTGTTTGACAAACGACCATCGCGTGGCGAAGTTACAGTTGAGCACATTATGGTTTCGCATAATCAAACCGATAGCACACACGTTCCTGAAGTTAGAATTAATGAAATTTATAAAAAAATAGAGCAAGGTGAAAACTTTGAATCCTTGGCCAAACAATTTTCTGATGATAAAAGCTCGTCCGGCAAAGGCGGTCTTTTGCAACCATTTACAGGAGGTCAATTGAGTTCTCAAGACTTTGAGGATGTCGCTTTTGGTTTAAAGGAAGTTGGAAACATTTCCCAACCTTTTAAAACGGCCTATGGCTGGCACATTGTTAAGTTGATCCATAAAGAAGGTATTGAACCTTTTGAAACTATAAAAGCGGAAATTGAAAGTAAGGTAAAACAGGATTCCAGGTCAAGTTTAATAAATTCTGCTTTGGTGCAAAACCTAAGGTCGAAATATCATGTGGTGGTCCATAGGGAGGACTTGCCTTATTTTGAATCCATTTTAACCGATGATTTTTTTAAAAATGGATGGAAACTTCCCGAATTTTTAGTCAAAAATAATTCGATTTTGACCATAGATAAAAAGGACTATTCCTATTCCGATTTTGGTACGTATCTCATGTCATCACAAAGACGTTATTTTGGGAAAAATGTGCCTTTTAAAAGTATTCTTGAAAAGGAATTGGAAACTTATGTCGAAACCCAAGTTTTGAAATATCATGAAGATCATTTGGAATTTGAAAACAAAGAGTTCGCCAATGTATTGCAAGAATACCGTGATGGTCTTTTGTTGTTTGACCTTATGGAAAAACAGGTTTGGAACGCAGCAGTTAACGACACCACAGGCCTAAAAAACTATTATGAAAGCCATCAGGATAACTATATTTGGACTGATAGAGTGGATGCCGTTGTTGTTTCTGGTGCAAACAAAAAAGATGTCGCCGAAACCGAAAAGCTACTTCAAAACGGAGCATCTATTGAGAAGATAAAAGCTGAATTAAATTCAGACAAGGAACAAAAAGTGATCATTACCAAAGGTATTATGGAGTTGGACCATCAGATGTTGCCCCAAGATTTAGAGCTTAAAGAAGGAATTTCAAAAATTTATGAGAAGAATGATGCTTTTCATGTTATAAAAGTGATGAAGGTGATTCCCAAAACAAACAAAACGTTTGAAGAATCCAAAGGTAACGTCATAAACGATTTTCAAAATGAAATCGAAAAAAATTGGGTACAAACTTTAAAGGAGTATTTTAAGGTCGTCATACATAAGGACGTTTTGGCCAAAGTTAAATCTCAAATGCATTAATAGTGTTTAATAAAACCTATTTTATATCGGTGCTAAGTTTGTGCCTGCTGTCATGCGTATTTTTTAAAGAAACCGATGACAGGGTTCCCATTGCAAGAGTCAATGATTCCTATCTTTACGAAGACGATGTAAAAGATCTCATTGCCGAAGGAACCTCAAAAGATGATAGCACGTTAATAGTAAATGGCTTTATCAATCGATGGGCTACACAGCGGCTGCTTATTGAGGGTGCCTTTCTTAATCTCCCTGATAATAAACAAGAAGAATTCAATAAACTGGTGTCACAATATAAAAATGACCTATATACCAAAGCCTATTTGGACGCTTTGGTGAACAAAAACATCAATACAGCGGTAACTTTAGAGCAGGCCAAAGAGGTGTACGATAACAATAGGGAAACATTCAAACTCAATGAAGAACTGGTAAAATTCAGATACATAAGTTTAACTCAAAATGCCCTTAATACAAGCGATATTGAAAAACGTTTTAAGCGGTATAATCAGGAGGACAAACACTATTTGGATTCTATTTCAGTCCAATTTAAGTCTTACTCTTTAAATGATTCCATGTGGGTTAAAGTGTCTCAGATTGTTGAAAAAATTCCTGTGATAAATTCCAACAATAAAAAAGAACTGTTAAAAAAATCTAATTTTTTACAACTCAAAGATTCATTAGACCTATATTTGATGCACATTAATGACGTGTTATTTCAAAACGATTATGCGCCGTTAGAATACGTAAAACCTACAATCGACCAAATTGTAATTAACAAAAGAAAACTGGAGATCATCAAGCAACTGGAAAAAGATATTACCAAAGATGCAATTAAAAACAAACAATTTGAAATCTATAACTAAAACCGCACTTTTGTGTGTTTTCATTTCTGTATTAAACGTTTATAAAATTTATGCCCAAGAAATCATTGAGGACCAAATTAAAGACCAGAAAACCAAAAAGGATACCCTACAATCATCAGAACGTGTAAAAATTGATGGCGTTGCCGCAGTGGTTGGTGACTTCATTATTTTGGATTCCGATATCGATAAGGAATTTTTACAGTTGGAGCAGCGTGGAGTTTCTACAAAAGATATTACCCGTTGTGAACTGTTTGGTAAACTTTTGGAAGACAAACTCTATGCCCACCATGCTATACAGGATAGTATAACAATCAATGAGTTGGAAATCCGTTCCAATATTGAGCAACAAATTGAAGCCTTTTTGGAGCAAAAAAATGGGTCGATGGAAGACCTTTTGAAATTGTACAATAAGGACAGTGAGGAAAGCTTTAGGGAAGAACTGTTTGAAATCAACAAGAACATTTCCCTTGCCAACAAGATGCAGCAAAAAATAATTGAAGATGTTGAAGTAACTCCTGAAGAAGTAAGGGAATTTTTTAATGATATTCCAAAAGAAGAACGGCCAATTTTTGGAACAGAACTCAAAGTGGCACAAATTGTCGTGATCCCAAAAGTGTCTGAAGAAGAAAAGCAAAAAGCCATTGATAAGCTTAAGGAATTTAAAGCAGACATAATTGAGAATGGTGCGAGTTTCACAACAAAAGCCGTATTGTATTCCGACGATATTGCTTCAAGAAAGACCGGTGGAAAGTATACTTTAAACAAAAAACGGCCACAAATGGTAAAGGAATTTAGGGATGTGGCATTTACACTTCAGGAAGGGGAAATATCCGATCCTTTCGAAACCGAATTTGGTTTCCATATTATTTATTTGGAAAAAATAAGGGGTCAGGAATATGATGTAAGGCATATCTTGATTCGACCTAAAGTAATTCAGATGGCCATTGATGAAGCCAAAGAAAAAATTGGTAAGATAAGGGAGCGCATTGTAGCTGGAGAATTAACGTTTTCAGAAGCAGCAAGGGCATCCAGTGATGAAAAGGAAACACGACAGGATGGTGGACAATTGATCAATCCCTATACCCAGGATTATAGCTTTGAGCTCACTAAAATGGACCCAGAGCTGTATGCCCAAATTCAGAATTTAAAGGATAATGAGGTTAGTTTGGTGTTACAGGATGAAGATAGGATCAATCCAATTAAATTTAAACTTTTAACGGTAACCGACAGAATTGATGAACACGAAGCCAATTTTTCAAGAGATTACCTAAAAATTAAAGGATTGGCTGTACAGGACAAACAATATAAGGCTATTGCAAAGTGGCAAGATGAAAAAATCATGGATACTTACATTAAAATCAATGGTGACTATAGAAACTGTGGGTTCAACAGTAACTGGCTTAAAAACGAATAAGGATGTCTGACGTAACTGCTGTACAACAGTTTGTAAAAAAATATAATGCGTTAAAAACCGAAGTAGCCAAAGTCATCGTTGGTCAGGATGAAGTGGTCAATCTGATTCTGATTTCCATTTTTTCAGGTGGACATGCACTATTGATCGGTGTACCTGGATTGGCAAAAACCTTAATGGTAAATACCATTGCCCAAACTTTAGGCTTAAACTTCAAGCGTATTCAATTTACACCGGATTTGATGCCAAGCGATATTCTTGGGAGTGAGATTTTGGACGAAAACCGGCATTTTAAATTCATAAAGGGACCGGTATTTGCCAATATCATTTTGGCCGATGAAATTAACCGGACACCTCCCAAAACCCAAGCTGCATTACTTGAAGCCATGCAAGAACGCTCGGTTACCGTCGCGGGACATCATTACGAATTAAGCTTGCCTTATTTTGTTTTGGCAACACAAAACCCTATCGAGCAGGAGGGAACTTATCCTTTGCCGGAGGCGCAGTTGGACCGTTTCATGTTTGCTATCAATTTGGACTATCCTTCATTTCAGGAAGAGGTTGAAGTGGTTAAAATGACAACAACCGATATTCAAGCTACGGTCAACCCCTTATTTACTGCTGAAGAAATTATCGGATTTCAAAATCTCATTCG
>DASWKU010000492.1:0-6769 GCA_036396455.1 Flavobacteriaceae bacterium | reverse complement strand
ATGACATCACCATCGGCAACCACAATCATTTTGGTGGGAACACTTGTGTCTTTTTCTTCAGAAAACTTAAAAGGTTTTATACGGTTATTGTAAACCGAAGTAAATTCACCTTCCAACAACACAGCAAGGGTTTGTGGTCCTTTGTTGAAAGTTTCGGGATTGGGTTCTTGCGTTACTACATCCAGACTAATTTCTTCTGGGACACCTTCCAGTTTTGAAAGTTCTGAGCTTCTTAATAAAACGGTTTTATCGACGTCATTTTTCAAGGTATCTATCTGACTGGCGAAATCAAATTTTATCAAGTTAAGATTTTTGGTAATGGGATGGTTCGGATTGCTTGCCGCCAATGGTGAGTATTGCCATTGTATGGGCTGAAATTGTGCATTGCTGCCTTCGCCGATAGCCAAGGTAATGGGAGCGGAGTACATATCACTTACGATGACAGGGTTGATTCTAATTCCATATTTAAAGAAAAAATCGGTGAGGTTCAAATCCTTCATGATGGCCACGGCACGACCGGAATCATTGAGCAAACTGTCTTTGTCCATGACGATAGCTTCAGTCAACCAAAGACTTTTTCCGCCATTCATGGTATATTGGTCAAGCACCAATTTTTCTTCCTCGGTGAACGCTTCAGTGGGTTTCGCTGCAATAATCAGGTCATAAGCCTTCAATTGGTCCAACACGTTTTGTGGATTGTTGGCCACACTATCCAGAGTAAAAGGGGCAATATTGTAATGCTCTTTAATGGTTCTTAGAAAGTCGGCAATGTAAATGTCGTTAAGTTGTCCATTGCCTTTTAGGATGGCAATTTTCTTGCTCTTTTCAGTGGTCAACTTTTTAAAGCCTTCTGCAAAAGCATATTCCAAATGTTGAATGGAATTTGTGACCATGTCCTGTTCTGTTGCCCCGATTTTGTTTTTTAAAAGTGGAATCTTAACGGTTTGGTCGTGGTAACTTGCCAAGGCCCAAGGAAAGATGAGCTCTTGGGAAGACTTTCCGCTTTCCTTTATCGTGATTTGAAAAGGCTGCAATCCTCTTTGGGACAACATTTGAATATTATTGTCTCTTGATGCATCATCTTCTATAGGGTTGATGAAATTGATTTTGACTTCGTCATTATAGAGCGTAAACTCTTCGAGCAATTGTTGGGTTTCGGTTTTAAGGCGTCTAAACTCCGAAGGAAATTCGCCTTCCAAAAACACATCGATAATCAATGGGGAATCCACACTGTCCAAGGTATGCAGTGCAGCTTCCGAAAGCGTGTAACGTTGGTCTTGGGTCAGGTCAAAGCGTTTATAAAAACGGTTTCCAAGTACGTTGATAAGAAATAGGCCAATGACCAACACCAATATGGATACGATATGGGATTTAGTTTTTATCATCAAAGGTAATCTCTTCGTTATAGGTCTCAATAATGGCAACCTTATTGTCTTTGAATATGATGGTCATACATTCTTTTTTGGTATTCATGGCACCCGGTTTCATGCCCAAAGCATAATTCCAAAGGTTGTCGTCATGGTTTTTGATACTCTCATTCCAACTTAGCCATTCATAAGTTCCGAGCAACTGTTGTATCTCAGGTTTTGACTTTCCAATTAAGGTGTCCGTTTTTAAAATGTCATTGGTCATTTCATATCGTAAGGTCGGTTTCTCCATCCAAACTGCCGACTTAAAATATTTTTCATGATGGTAGCTGCTAAAAATATTCATTATGGGATAAAACACATAAGCATAAACAATTGGGGTGAGCACCAAACTCACCAAAACACCAAGCCATTTGCGTTTGTCGATGGTTTTTACAAATAAAAACACCAGCACAAAAATGATGAGGTTGAAGATTACGATAGAAGGAGTGATGATCATTTTGATTGTTTTTTGATATTGAGTTTGGTCAATACAATAAAGAATACCGAAATGCTTAAAAAATACAACAAATCCCTTGTGTCCAAAACGCCTCTTTCCATGCTTTTAAAATGAAAGTCCATGCCCAGTTTTTCAATGTAGAAAACGTCGCCAAAAATCCTGTAATTGGCAAGCCCTTCAAACCCAAAATAAAAAAAGAAACATAAAAAAACGGCAATGATAAAAGCTACAATTTGATTATCAGATAAGGATGAAGCAAATACACCAATAGCTATATAGGATGATGCCAAAAATAATAATCCAAAATAGGAACCAATGATGCTTCCCATATCCAAATTACCCTCGGGATTGCCCAATTTGGAAATGGTGTAAACATATAATAAGGTTGGAAGGATGGCAATAATGACCAGAATTAAGGCACCAAAATACTTGCCCAGAACAATCTGTAAATGGCTGATCGGTTTTGTGAGCAACAATTCTAAAGTGCCCTGTTTTTTTTCGTCCGAAAAACTGCGCATGGTAATGGCGGGAATCAAGAAAATGAAAATCCAAGGTGACAATAAGAAAAAGGAGGACAAATCGGCAAAACCATTGTCCAAAACATTGAAATCGCCTTTAAACAACCACAGAAACAGGCCATTTAACAATAAAAAGACAGCAATGACCAAATACCCAATGGGTGAAGCAAAAAAACTATTGATTTCTTTTTTTAGTATTGAAAACATTAATTATTTAAGGTTTTTTAAATGTCATGATAAAATCAACTATTCTAAACTCACTAATTTGTCAACGGTCCAAGCTTCTGGTTTGGCATTGAACAAGGGCTTGGTTTGTGACCAAACGGTCTTGAACAGATCCGATTGTCTGTATTGTTCCAAATCTTCCTCTCTGTTCCAAAAACTATAGGTGAAAAATACATTGGTTTGGTATTTGTCCCTATAAAGTTCCAAGAACTGGCAACCTTCAAAATTTCGGATGTCTTCTTTATTGGTTTCAAAATGGGCCAGGAATTCTTCAATTTTTGTAGGTTCAAAGCACATCTTCACAATTCTTACAAACATAAAACTATTTATTATCAAGTTAATGGTTAAAACCCTTCAATTTTATTGTAGTGACTTCAGTTCCTGAAAATTTTTTCCTTTTGACCGAAGACCGAAGACTGAGGTTTAGAAATAATCGTCGATTTTTTTACTTCCGTCTTCTGTCCTCCGTCCTCCGTCCTCTGTCCAATTCTTATTTATTTAATGAATTTCATTTAAACGGAAAATTTATAGCAAAAAGGTCAACCTTTATACTTTTTCAAAATTCACGGTTACCGTATCCCTGATTTTTAACCCCATTAAGCTAGAGGCACTTCCCACCGTGGCATTATCACTTTTATAAACTGCTATTTCAAGATAATCGGAGGAATTAAAAACCACCAATCCCTTGCCTTCATCATAGCGTTTTTCTTCTGGGATGTCAAAATTCACCACATCGCTGTATTTGTTGAACACTTCCTTGAATTTATAGTTGCGCGCCGATATTTCAAAAGCCCGTGTTTTTTGTATGGATTCAAAAAATTTGCGCTTAATATTGGTAATGACGTTGCCGTAATTGTCAATATAAATAACGCTCCCAATAATTTGGGTTTGCTCCTCATTGACAAATGGGATCAGGTTTTTAATGGGCTTTATGGTGTTGATAACTTTTCCAATGACCTCAAGGGTACCACCACGGGCAATGTGGCAAGCGACCTTTACAAACACATCCAGAACCGGAAAACTGGTGGCAATTTTGTCGTGGATGTTGATCTCCACAATTTTTTCCGGAACAATTTCAGAGCAAATCATACTCATGATGCCATTGTTGGCACATATAAAATAATGGTCGTCAAGCTTTACCGCAATGTGCTTGTTTTCCGGATTCAATTCAGAATCGATACCAATAAGGTGTATGGTGCCTTTTGGAAAGCTTCCGTAAGCATTTTGTATAATATAAGCTGCTTCAGGAACATTGAATGGGGAAACCAAATGTGAGATATCAACAATTTTTGCATCTGGAAGCTCACTGTAAATGGCACCTTTTGTTGCACCTACAAAATGATCTTTTTCCCCAAAATCAGTAGTCAATGTAATAATGGCCATACACTAATTGTTGATAATTTTTTAATCTATATCTTATTAAAATTATGTAGATTTCCCTTGTTGAAAAATTGTGAAATTAAACGCCTGTGGTCAATGCTCCATACACTTTTTTCATTTAGATTTGTAATACTAAAATTGAAAAACGCTGCGTTTTATTTCAACACAAAACTAATAAAACAAAACAGATTAATGTATTAAATCCTATAGCTTTTGAACGAACTTATTATTGAATTGGAGGAAATAGCGCCAAAAGAATTTTTTGGAGCCCAAAATGACAACATCGAACTATTAAAAAAACACTATCCCAAACTCAAAATTGTAGCTAGAGGCAATAAAATTAAGGCTTATGGAGATGAAGATCTCCTGGAAGAATTTGATAGTCGCATGACCATGCTTATGACACATTTTGCCAAATACAATAACATTGATGAAAACGCCATTGAACGTGTACTTTCGAGTGAAAGTGGCGATGATTATGCCATGTCAGACCATGGTGGCGAGGTGATTGTGCACGGGGTTGGAGGAAAGATCATCAAGGCCCAAACCGTCAATCAAAGAAGGCTTGTGGAAAGTATGCGCAAAAACGATATGGTGTTTGCCATTGGCCCTGCAGGAACAGGTAAAACGTATACCGGAGTGGCGTTGGCGGTTCAAGCGTTGAAGAACAAGGAAGTAAAGCGTATTATTTTAACACGACCAGCTGTGGAAGCAGGTGAGAATTTAGGTTTTCTTCCTGGAGATTTAAAGGAAAAATTGGACCCTTACATGCAACCGCTTTACGATGCGCTGCGCGATATGATACCTGCTGAAAAACTGGCCATGTTTATAGAAAATGGCACGATTCAAATAGCACCTTTGGCGTTTATGCGTGGGCGCACATTGGACCATGCCTTTGTGATTTTGGATGAAGGCCAAAACACCACACATAACCAAATGAAGATGTTCTTGACCCGTATGGGCAAAAACGCCAAATTTATGATTACAGGTGACCCAGGACAGATTGATTTGCCGAGACGTACCATTTCAGGACTTAAAGAAGCCCTATTGATTTTAAAGAACGTTGAAGGGGTTGGTATGATTGTTTTGGATGATAAGGATGTCATTCGCCATAAATTGGTCAAAAAGGTTATTGAAGCTTATAGAAGTATTGAGAATCGGGAGTAATCCCCTTTGTCCTGCGGACATTTAACTACGTTGAATCTCCGATTTCCCCAAAGGGAAAAGTATTCAGTTTACAGTCCCGATAGCTATCGAGATCAGTTATCAGCAGGCAGTCAATTATAATAATGAAAAAACATTCGTGTCCCGAAGTTTCGGGAGTGGCAAGCAAAACAGTGTTCAGTATTCAGTTATCAGCAGGCAGTCAATTATATAATAATAAAAAAACATTCGTGTCCCGAAGTTTCGGGAGTGGCAAGTAAAACAGTGTTCAGTGTTCAGTATACAGTATTCAGTTTACGGTAAACAGTTATCAGCAGGCAGTCAATTATATAATAATAAAAAAACATTCGTGAATTCGTGGCAAGCAAAACAATCATAGATACCAATTTCAATTTTCCTGGTCAAAGAAGTGTCTATAAAGGAAAGGTACGGGAAGTATATAACATCAATGACAACCTCTTGGTCATGATCGCAACGGACCGTTTATCGGCTTTTGATGTGGTCATGTCAAAGGGCATTCCTTATAAAGGGCAAATTCTTAATCAGATAGCAACCAGCATGATGAAAGCTACCGAAGATTTGGTTCCCAATTGGTTGGTGGCAACGCCAGATCCCAACGTTGCCGTAGGGCATTTATGTGAACCATTTAAAGTGGAGATGGTCATTCGTGGCTACCTTTCGGGTCATGCAGCTCGGGAATACAAAGCGGGAAAACGTACCTTATGCGGTGTTGCAATGCCTGAAGGCATGAAGGAGAATGACAAGTTTCCGCAGCCCATTATTACGCCTGCAACCAAAGCAGAACATGGTGACCATGATGAGGACATTTCACGAGAGGATATTTTAAAACGAGGCATTGTAAGTGAAGCCGATTACTTGGTTTTAGAAGATTATACCCGTAAACTTTTCCAGAGAGGTACCGAAATTGCCGCTTCCAGAGGGTTGATTTTGGTGGATACCAAATACGAATTTGGCAAGACCAAAGACGGAGAAATTGTTTTGATAGACGAAATCCACACTCCGGATTCTTCACGGTATTTTTATGCCGATGGCTATCAGGAACGCCAGGATAGGAGAGAGCCCCAAAAACAACTCTCCAAAGAGTTCGTGCGACAATGGCTCATTAGTAACAATTTTCAGGGATTGGAAGGGCAGACCGTGCCTTTTATGAGCGATGATTATATTGAAACCGTCAGCGAAAGGTATATTGAGCTCTATGAAAACATTATGGGCGAACCGTTTGTAAAAGCCGATGTCTCCAACATCTTAAACCGTATTGAGCAGAATGTTTTAACTTTTTTGGATCGTTAAAAGGATGCTTTCTTTAATGATATTTTGAAGCTCAAACAAATAGAGCTTGCAGGTTGGAGTAGTTAATAACGCCCCTCAACTCAGGAGACAATTCTGCCATAATGAGGCTCTGTCCATATTTAATTACCCGATGTTATTGTCGTTATGACAATACCTAAACCTATTCCTGCGATAATTGAGCCTACAAGTAACAGCATTGATGTTTGGAGAACCGCCAATCCAATACCAACTCCAAGGAGTGTAATCCCGCCTATGCCCCGAGTACTTTTATCCCGTTCAAACTTTGACATTATACATGTTTTTAC
>DASWKU010000491.1:0-3538 GCA_036396455.1 Flavobacteriaceae bacterium | reverse complement strand
GGCATTTATGGTTCTGTTTTGTTCCAATACCGAAATCTGCTCAGCGATGTTCCGCAATTGACGGATATTGCCATTCCAACGGAATTTTAACAACAAAGCTACACCGTCATCGGTCAGTTTGATGGTCGGCATTTTATACTTTAGCGCAAAATCGCTGGCGAATTTTCGGAAAAGCAAATGAATATCTTCCTTGCGCTCACGGAGTGGTGGAATGCCAATTTCTATGGTGCTCAATCGATAGTAAAGGTCTTCCCTAAATTTTTCCTTTTTAATGGCTTCAAACAAATTGATATTTGTAGCGGCAACAATACGGACATTTGTTTTTTGGACCTTACTGGAACCGACTTTAATGAACTCACCATTTTCAAGAACACGCAGCAAACGCACCTGAGTGGTCAGAGGAAGCTCACCGACTTCGTCAAGAAAAATGGTCCCGCCATCGGCAACTTCAAAATAGCCTTCCCTGGTTTGTGTCGCCCCCGTAAATGACCCTTTTTCGTGACCAAAAAGTTCACTATCTATAGTACCTTCAGGAATGGCCCCACAGTTTACAGCTATATATTTGGCGTGTTTACGGTGGGATAACTGGTGGATAATTTTGGGAATACTTTCCTTGCCAACACCACTTTCTCCTGTAACCAATACCGAAATATCGGTTGGTGCAGCTTGAATGGCCTTTTCAATGGCACGATTAAGTTTAGGATCGTTACCAATGATTCCAAATCGCTGTTTTATGGCTTGAACGGATTCCATTTATGAATTTAAAATTAAAAGTGAATAATTAAAAATGTCTAAAAATTGGGTTAAGAAGGACTTCTTTTTCATTATTAATTGTTCATTATTAATTGTTGTTTGAAAGCCCAATAGCTTCACCAATAAGTGTTGCACTGGTACAATCGGTAATTTTTACATTTACAAACTCACCAACTTTATAATGTTCTTTTGGAAATACCACCGTAGTGTTTTGGGTATTACGACCTGACCAATGAGCTTCCGATTTTTTTGATGATTTTTCAATGAGAACTTCCTCAACTTTTCCTAAATGCTGGGCGGTTTTGATGGCACTATGTTTTTGTTGCAAGGCCACTATTTCGGTCAATCGTCTTTTTTTAACAACTTCTGGGACATCATCTTCCATTTTTCGCTCTGCTAGTGTTCCGGGTCTTTCGGAATACGCAAACATATAGCCAAAATCGTATTTTACGTATTCCATTAAATTTAAGGTTTCTTGATGGTCTTCTTCGGTTTCTGTTGGAAAACCAGTGATCATATCTTGACTGATACCACAATCTGGAATGTTGCGTCTAATGTTATCAATGAGTTTTTTATATTCTTCCACCGTATGCTGACGGTTCATTTCCTTTAAAATTCGATTGCTTCCACTTTGAACAGGCAAATGGATATAGTTGCAAATGTTCTCGTATCTTGCCATTGTTTCCACAACATCCAAAGTCATATCCTGTGGATTTGAGGTTGAAAACCGTATGCGCATTTTAGGTTGTGCCTTAGCACATAACTCCAACAAGTTCGCAAAATTCACGGCCGTCGCTTTTTGAAATGCGCTGGCTTTGTCAAAATCTTTTTTCAATCCGCCACCATACCAAAGGTAACTGTCCACATTTTGGCCCAAAAGTGTGACTTCCTTAAATCCTTTGCTCCAAAGGTCATTCACCTCTTCAATAATACTTTGAGGGTCTCTACTGCGTTCACGGCCACGGGTAAAAGGCACGACACAAAAGGTACACATATTATCGCATCCCCTTGTAATGGAAACAAAGGCTGTAACGCCGTTACTGTTTAAACGTACCGGAGAAATGTCGCCATAGGTCTCATCTTTCGATAATATGACGTTGACGGCCTCTCTGCCTTCGTCAACTTCGGCAATTAAATTGGGCAAATCTTTGTAAGCGTCTGGACCAACAACCAAATCCACAATTTTCTCTTCTTCAAGAAATTTGCTCTTTAAACGCTCGGCCATACAGCCCAAAACACCAACCTTCATATTGGGGTTGATTTTTTTTATGGCATTATAAGTTTGCAGTCGCTTGCGAACGGTCTGTTCAGCCTTGTCCCTAATGGAACAGGTGTTTACGAGAACCAAATCGGCCTCTTCAAGATTTAGTGTGGTATTGAACCCTTCATTTGAAAGGATGGATGCTACAATTTCACTATCGCTAAAGTTCATAGCACAACCGTAACTTTCAATGTAAAGTTTGCGGGTATTTTCTTTTTTTTCTTCCAAAACAAGGCTTTCACCTTGCTTGTTTTCGTCGATAATCTTCTCCATAAATGTTCTGAAACCACTATCGGTCAATATTCGTGCCTGCTTACAGGAAGGCAGGTGCAAAGATACAACTATTTTGAAAATTATGACAAAGTGGCAGAATGGAAATTATTTCTTGAATATGTTAAATAATTAAACTTACTTTGAAGCATTACTAACCAAAAATTTTTAAAAATGACGCTTTCGGAAATTCAGCAAAAAATAAGTAATGCTCCGGCATTGGACTTTGGGGATATTTTTAATAAGTCGATAGATTTGTTTAAGAAGGGTTGGCTATATGGGCTTTTGTTGCAACTTTTTGTTTTAATAATTATGTTGCCATTTATAATAATTTTATATGTCCCTTTTGTGATGTCAATCCTTGCACAATCAAAAAGTGGGCACATACATCCTGATACATTTGGGTCTATGTTTGCCGGATTTACCATTTTTTATATAGCTATTTTCATTTTGGGAATTTTGGCCGCAACAGTCTTTCAACTGGCTCTTCAAGCAGCGTTCTTTAGAATTATGAACCGTATCGATGAAGGCAGGGAGGTTAAGGCCGCAGACTTATTTTACTTTTTAAAAGCGAAGTATTTTGGAAGTGTTACCTTATTGATGTTGGCAACTGTTTTAATATCGGTAATTGCCGCTTTATTATGTTATGTGCCTTTAATTTATGCTATGATTCCACTGTCATTTTTTACAATTGTATTTGCCTTTAATTCTGAAATGTCTATCGGGGATATCGTCAAAATCAGTTTCAGTTTGGGTACAAAGAAATGGTTGATTTCCTTTGGATTGTTTATTGTTGCCTATTTACTTGTTGTTTTATTAACTTTACTGACTTGTGGCATTGGGTCCTTATTTTTATCGCCTTTTGTATATCTTCCCCTTTATTTTGTTTACAAACAAGTGATTGGTTTTGACGGTGGAGATGAGGTGGATACTATTGGAGAAAAAGAAATGTTTTAACGCAACCTTTTTGGTGATTCTGTATCTATAATTAAAATCACCAGCCATGAAAAAATTTGTATTTTTATTTGTAGCCATTAGCTTTTTCTCTTGCAATAATGACGATCCTCAAGGAGATCTTCTTAGTGTTGCCGTTCCAATTCTTATGAATAAAACAGAATTTAGAAATTCTGTGGAAGTCCAAAGCCCCCATCCCATTGATGAAACGGGAAAAATTTATGCCTACGACCAATATATTTTTGTAAACAACAAGTTCCATGGGATTCAGGTTATTGATAATACCAACCCTTCATCACC
>DASWKU010000490.1:0-3368 GCA_036396455.1 Flavobacteriaceae bacterium | reverse complement strand
AACGTCATAATTAAATTCGCTGTGATGAAAACTGTGTCCATGGTTGCGTTGGTCCACCAAATGGACTTCATATCCCTGTTCACTTAATTTGGTTCCAATGGTTTTCCAGTTATCGCCCATCCCCAAAAACCCATGAAGTATGACAAAGGCTTGCCCTTGGCCCAATATATTTGAGTGCAATACCATTATCCTAATTTGTATAAATACATCTGTATCACATTTTCAATTCCCAGGTACAAGCTTTCTGAAATTAAGGCATGGCCTATGGACACTTCCAGCAATCCTGGAATGTTATCCTTAAAAAATTTGACGTTATCCAACGATAAATCGTGGCCTGCATTGACGCCCAATCCCAGGGTATTTGCCAACTCGGCACATTTGGTATAGGGCAGAACTGCCTTCTTATTCCCAAGACTATATTGATGAGCAAAAGCTTCGGTATATAGCTCGATTCTGTCTGTACCAATGGCTTTGGCACCTTCAATGTGTTCTAAAATTGGGTCAACAAAAATGGACGTTCTTATGCCATTGCGTTGGAATTCTTTAATCACATCCGTTAAAAAGTTCTTGTGCTTAAGGGTATCCCATCCAGCGTTAGAGGTAATGGCATCTTCAGCATCAGGAACCAAGGTCACCTGTGTTGGTTTAACCTCCAAAACGATATCAATAAATTTCTGTATTGGGTTGCCCTCAATATTAAATTCGGTGTGAACAACAGGCTTCAAGTCATAAACATCTTGATACCGAATGTGCCTTTCGTCAGGTCTTGGGTGAATGGTCACACCTTCTGCCCCAAAACGTTGCACATCCTTGGCAAACTGTACCAAATTTGGCGTGTCGCCGCCTCTTGAATTCCGCAATGTTGCTATCTTGTTGATATTTACACTTAACTTTGTCATTCAATCTATTTTAATTGACAAAAATACAAAGTAGAACATGCATTTTGTAGTTATTTTTAATTAATTTGCATTAGATATCGAGCTTATATGTGGTTACAGCAATACATCATAAATGATATTAAACCCGTTAATATCAATTCAAAAATCGGTGATTTAAAACTGCTTTTCAACGAGCTTACGTATTCCCATATTCCCATTGAAAATGAAGGGGTTTATTTAGGCTGTATCTCTGAAAACGATGCCCATTGTTTTGAAAGCGAACTGATAATTAAAGACTGTAATTATGCCTTTGAAGGGTTTTACGTAAGAAACACCACCAATTGGCTGGATGTTTTGGAGACTTTTGCCAAAAATTCATGTAATATTCTGCCCGTTCTGAATGAACAAAATACCTATTTAGGGTATTATGAACTTAATGACATTATTGGTCTGTTCAGTGAAACTCCTTTTTTTGCCGAACCTGGCAGTATTCTTATTGTTGAAAAGGGAATTCAAGATTATTCGTTTAGTGAAATTAGCCAGATTGTTGAATCCAATAATGGTAAAATTTTGGGGACCTTTGTTTCAAGAATTGAAAGTGATGTTGTTCAAATCACCCTTAAAATTGGCAATACCGGGTTAAATGACGTGATCCATTCCTTTAGAAGATACAGTTACAATATTGTTTTAGGACATGAGCAAGACACCTATGTTGAAAGCCTAAAAGAGCGTTCGGAATACCTGAAAAAATACCTTAATATTTAATAAATGAAGATAGCCATATATGGTCAGTCCTATACAAGTAATACACAAAATAGTATTCATACTTTACTTGACCTTTTATTACATAAAAAGGTTGAAGTAACCATTGAAAATGAATTTTTCAATGAGATTATAAAAGGAGGGGCTTCATCTGAAACTTACCATGTTTTCAAAACTTTTAAATCTCTCGACAATTCTATTGACCTACTGATTAGTATAGGTGGTGATGGCACTATTTTAAGGGCCATAACTTTTGTAGGGGATTTGTCAATACCTATTGTAGGTATCAATACAGGGCGTTTAGGTTTTTTATCTACTATTCAAACTAACGAAATTGAAGGGGCTGTGTGTCAAATATTGAATGGAGATTTCAAAATTTCAGAAAGAACCTTGTTAAGTGTTGAAACCAATCCCAAAAACAAAGATATCAACGAATTAAACTTTGCCTTGAACGAAATTGCCGTCAGTAGAAAGAATACCACGGCCATGATTAAGGTTGAAACTCATTTGAATGGAGAATATTTAACCTCTTATTGGGCAGATGGTTTGATAATATCGACACCAACAGGTTCTACCAGTTACTCCTTAAGCTGTGGTGGGCCGGTCATCACTCCAAATACAGGCAGTTTTGTGCTCACTCCCATTGCGCCACACAATTTAAGTGCAAGACCTCTTGTAATACCAAATGATACCACAATACAGCTTAAAGTTGATGGCCGTGAAGAACATTATTTAATGTCTTTGGATTCCAGAATTGCCACACTTCATAACTCTACCATAATAACCATTAAAAAAGCTGCTTTCAAAATAAAAATGGTTGAGCTCATCAATGAAAGCTTTATAGACACACTTCGTAAAAAATTGCTTTGGGGAGAGGATAAACGCAATTAGACAATAAAACTTTATAAATCCTGTTTATCTGTAATACAATTTGTTTCAAATTATTATAGGCTAATCTTATTTATTATATTTGCAAACTTTTAAAAATTTATGAGGTATTTAATCCCATTTTTATTAAGTATGATTTTTGTACAAACAGGGCAATCCCAAATCTATGAAGTAGGTGTGTTTGTAGGTGGAAGTAATTTTATTGGTGACGTTGGTGCCACAAATTATATTTCTCCAAATCAAACGGCTTTTGGAGGTATCTTTAAATGGAACAGAAGTCCAAGACATTCACTCAGAGTGTCATTGGTGTATTCCAATATTGAAGGACAGGATTCAAAATCCGATGATCCAAGACGTATTGAAAGAGGATATAGTTTTGACAATAGTTTATTTGAGATTTCGGCCGGGATGGAATTCACTTTTTTGGATTTCAACCTGCATGACGGTGCGAGAAGAGCAACGCCCTATTTATATACCGGCTTAAGTATGGCCAATCATGATAATTATTATTTTAATGCAAGTGGGGTCTATACTTCCGAAGACACCACAAGTTGGGCCTATGGCATCCCTATGGTTTTGGGTTTTAAGACCACGGTTTCTGATAGTTTTATTTTAGGAATTGAAGTTGGGGCGCGCTATACATTTTCTGATGAATTGGATGGCAGTGTTCCAGATGCAGCATATAGACAACAATTTAGCTTTGGAAACACGAACAGCAACGATTGGTATGTGTTTACAGGCTTTACAATTACTTATACTTTTGGGATAAAACCCTGCTATTGTAATTTGGAATGAACTTGAAGGACCAAATAGATACTGCAAAATTGCCTAACCATCTGG
>DASWKU010000489.1:0-5467 GCA_036396455.1 Flavobacteriaceae bacterium | reverse complement strand
CCAAATCGTCAATACCATTGGCATAAACATAGTAGCTATGATCATGACCATTACCCTAACAATACTTTTTTTAGTTGCCTTAAATTTCATCTTACTTTTTACAAGTTGCAACAAAATACCTAAGCGCAAAGTTTCTAATAGGCCCTTTATTATTAGGGGAGATGAGCCTTTGGTAGTTACCAAACAATGGGCTCCAACCCAACTTGCTCCAACAGGAAGTTAGTTTTACTGAAGTGTTTGTTTCCGAACCAATAACCCTTATTGGCACTCAATGGAGAGGGATGCCCTGACGTAAGGATATGATGCTTTTTGGCGTCTATCAATTTCATTTTTTGCTTTGCAAAACCTCCCCACAATAAGAAAATCACATTGCTTTTATTTTCACTGACCGTTTTTATGACCCGATCCGTAAAAATCTCCCAGCCCTTATTTTGATGACTTCCAGCATGATGTGCCTTTACTGTCAAGGTCGCATTAAGCAATAAAACCCCTTGATCGGCCCAACGCTCCAGATTACCCGATTTGGGATATAGAATTTGAAGGTCGGTCTCCAGTTCTTTAAAAATGTTGATCAAGGATGGTGGATGAGCAATCCCATCATTGACCGAAAAGCACAATCCATGAGCCTGACCTGCACCATGATAGGGATCCTGACCAATAATAACAACTTTAACATTGTCAAAGTGGCAATGCTCAAAGGCATTGAATATCTGGCTTCCTGGTGGATAACAGCGGTGTTGTTTGTATTCATTCTTTACAAAATTTGCCAAATCCTTAAAATAGGGTTTATCAAATTCGGCTTGCAGATATGGTTTCCAACTTTTGTGAATATTGACGTCCATTCCTTTTAATTTCTATTATGATGTATTTTTGAAAAGCAAATTAGTACATTCTTATTTTTCTAACCTATAAAAAAGTAAAAATCATTAATTATCTTTGTTCTTCTCTGCTTAATAGGGATTATTTAATGATTGCCATTCAAGAAAAAACATTAAAAGACTTAGAGTTTGATACGGTTTTGGAGCAGGTTTCACAATACTGTATTACCGATTTGGGCAAAAATCAAGTACTTCAAATTCTTCCACTCAGAACCAAGGAAACCCTGCTGAACGAACTTAACCTAACCAACGAATATCTATCCTCTTTTTACAACGAAAACCGGATTCCCAACCATGGATTTGAGCCCATAACCAAAGAGATTCGATTATTGAAAATTGAAAATTCCTATTTGGAAACCAGTAGCTTCAAAAAAATTGAACAGATCTCCAGCAATTGCAATACCATCTTAATTTTTTTAAAAAAGTTCGGCGACTATTATCCAGCACTTTATAATCATTCATCCTCCATAGAGATTGCAAAAGTTGTAATCGAACATATTAATCTCATCATTGATAGGTTTGGTGATGTAAAAGATAATGCTTCTCCTAATTTGTCAACATTACGCCAGTCCATAACTTCTGTCAAAGTAAAAATTAACCAAAGTTTTGCAACGGCCTTAAACTACTATAACGGGTTGGATTATTTGGATGATATACGGGAATCGGTTATAGAAAACAAACGCGTATTGGCCGTAAAAGCCATGTACAGGCGTAAAGTGAAGGGCAATATTATGGGAAGCAGTAAAACGGGAAGTATCACATATATCGAACCTGAAGCAACATTTAAATATGCACGTGAACTTAATAATTTGGAGTTTGAAGAACAGGAAGAACTCATTAAAATCCTTAAGACCCTTACTAATTTTATTAGACCCTATACAGAACTTCTATCACAATACCAATCATTTTTAACCAATTTGGATGTGATTTGTGCAAAAGCCAAATATGCCAAAACCATTAATGCTATATTGCCAAATATCAATAATGAAAAGGTTTATGAAGCTAAAGACGCCTTTCACCCTATACTCTATCTTTCCAATCAAAAAAAGGGAATAAAGACATTTCCACAATCCATTAAATTAAATTCAGAAAACAGGATCATTGTTATTTCCGGGCCGAATGCCGGTGGCAAAAGCATCACTTTAAAAACCATTGGCCTTTTACAAATTATGCTACAAAGTGGATTGCTGATTCCCGTTCACGAAAAGAGCAATATCTGTTTATTTGATAGGATCATTACAGATATAGGTGACAATCAATCCATTGAAAATCATTTGAGCACATATAGCTACCGATTGAAACAAATGAATTATTTCCTGAAGAAGTGCAACAAAAACACCCTGTTTTTAATCGATGAATTTGGTACGGGAAGTGACCCGGAACTTGGCGGTGCCTTGGCTGAAACGTTCCTGGAAGAATTTTATCACCGAGAAGCTTTTGGGATCATTACCACACATTATTCCAATTTAAAACTGTTGGCCAACGAGTTGCCCTTTATGCAAAATGCCAATATGATGTTCGATGAAAAAAGCCTCGAGCCCATTTATAAATTAACTTTAGGCCAAGCAGGTAGCTCTTTTACCTTTGAAGTGGCTCAAAAAAATGGAATCCCTTATGGGTTGATCAATAGGGCAAAAAAGAAAATAGAACGCGGTAAAGTGCGTTTTGACGAAACGATTGCCAAACTTCAAAAGGAACGCTCAAAGTTGGAAAAAACGGAGCAATCCTTAAAAATAAATGAACGGAAAAAGCAGTCTGAAGCTGAAAAACTTGAAGTGATCAATGCCAAAATCCAAAGGAAACTGGAGAGTTATCAGGAATTATACGATAGCAATCAGCGCTTGATTTATCTCGGGCAAAAAATAAACGACATTTCCGAAAAATATTTTGACAACCACCAAAAACGGGAGCTGATGAGTGAGTTTTTCAAGATTGTCCAGATTGAAAATTCCAAGCGTAAAAAAGTGTCTGCCAACCAGAAGAAAATAGAAAAGGCGAAAGAAGTTCAGGTAAAAAAAGAGGCTGAAAAAACAGTTGAGGTGATCAGACAACAGAAAAAAGCCGCCAAGACAAAAGAAGTGGCTATTGAAAAGCCGAAACAAATCTTAAAAGTTGGTGATCGCGTAAGAATGCTGGACGGTCGTGCCATTGGAAGTATTGATGTATTGGAAAAGAATAAAGCTATAGTCAATTATGGCATGTTTACGACCAATGTCAATGTGGATTTGTTGGAACTTGTTGAAACAAAAAAATGACAAAACTACCTAAAAACAAACTTCTGATTTTATTTGATGGTGTCTGCAATCTATGTAATGCTTCGGTTAATTACATTATAAAACATGACAAAAAGGATGTGTTCAGGTTTGCTGCTCTACAAAGTGAAATTGGTCGGCAAATCATTAAAGAGCATAAAATAGATACATCAAAAACCGATTCCGTTTTGCTGTATTCAAAAGAACATGGAATTCGCTATAAATCAACAGCGGCCTTAAAAATTGCAAAACAATTGGGTTTTCCTCGAAATATATTGATTGTATTTATTGTTGTTCCGCCATTTATCAGGAATTGGGTTTACGACTATATAGCCAAAAACAGATACAAATGGTACGGAAAAAGAAATGCCTGCATGGTGCCAACTCCAGAACTTCAAGAAAAATTTATATGAAGAAAGCCCTCTTAGCAGAAGGGCTTTGTCAATTAACAACTAATTTAACTCTAGAAATCACTTATTGAATAATAGCGTATTATTTTAATGGCTTAAAGGTAAAGAAACTCATTTCTGGAGTTTAAAATTTTCGATGTATGGCCATAAATGATTGATTAAAAATTTGAAAAAGCACAAATCATCTATAAACTGCATTTTTTAATACCTTGAAAAATAAGATATTATGGCTAATCTTGTTGGGACATTATTGTACTAAACTCCCCCACTCGGTCCAAGACCCATCATAAACGGAAATGTTTTTGTATCCGGACATTTCGGCTCCCAATGCCAAAACACAGGCCGTGATGCCGGAGCCACATGAAAACGTAAGGTTGTCATCTTGGTTAGCAAATCGCTTAAAGATGAATTCCAATTCTTCTTTACTTCTAAAAAGGTTCTCATTTAATAAATCTTCAAAAGGTAGGTTAACAGAATTAGGGATCGTGCCGCTTCGCAAACCAACTCTTGGTTCCGGGTCCAAACCTTTAAACCTTCTTTCTGAACGGGCATCAATAATGATATGCCGTTCATCTAGAGATTCTTTTTTGATGTCCTCAAAATACTTCATGAGTTCCGGGCGGTATCTCGCCTGAAAATTTCCCAAATGGCCTTCATAATGTTGCTTGCGCTCAACTTCAAGGTTTGCATTTTTCCAAGCAGGAAGTCCACCATCCAAAACAGCAACATTATGATGTCCAAAAGCTTTAAAAAGCCACCAGGCCCTTGGGCTTGAATAAATGCCCTTATCGTCATAGATAACTATGGCACTATCTTTATTTATTCCCAGTTCCTGTGCTGATTTTGCAAATTGTTCAGCAGATGGAAAGGTTGTTGGAAATGGTGCAGAGACATCACTAAACTTATTTTTTAAATCAAAAAATCGTGCTGATGGAATTTGAACTTCAGAAATTGATGAATCGCCACCAGTAACTTTAGGAATGGAAGCATCTAAAATGACCAAATCTGGAGCCTTTAAATGCTCCTTCAGCCATGTAACGGAAACTATGGGATTATTAATTTTCAAACCAATAGATTAAGATTCCAAATCAAAAGTTTCTGTTGGATTTTTGGTCCCATGATAATCAAGCATGTTTTCACCGTTTGCAATTATTGAACATACCGTTGCATCTCCAGTAACATTCACCACTGTTCTAAACATATCTAAAATTCTATCTACGGGAAAGATAATGGCTATCCAAGCAGGATTCAATCCAACTGAATCCAATACAATGATCAACATCACCAAACCTGCACTTGGTACAGCTGCAGAACCAATGGAGGCCAATGTTGTAGTTATAACCACTGTTAACTGTTGCCCAATGGTTAAATCTATCATGTGCAATTGCGCCAAGAACACCACGGCTACAGCTTGATATAGACTCGTTCCATCCATATTAACGGTTGCGCCAATTGGCAGCACAAAGCTGCTTATTTTCTTATCCACGCCAAGATTATGTTCTACACATTCCATAGTAACTGGCAAAGTTGCAGCACTGCTGGAGGTTGAAAAAGCCAAGGTTTGAGCTGGGCTCATGGCTTTAAAAAAACCAGCATATGGTATTTTTTTGACGAACGTCTTCAATATAGTGGGATATACCAAAATTATCATTAACAATAACCCAACAAAAACGGTCAATGAATACCAACTTAAGCCCTTGAATATTTCGACCACTTTACCAATATCATCCCCGGCCATTTTACTTACAACACCAGCCAAAAGCGCAAATACAAAAAATGGAGCCGCCTGCATGACCAAATCAACCATTTTAAGAAATACCTCATTAATACTATCCACCAAAGTGATGACTGGCTGCGATTTATTATTAGGAATAAAAAGTAAACACATCCCAAAAAAGATGGCAAAAAAGATGATTTGCAACATCAA
>DASWKU010000488.1:0-7380 GCA_036396455.1 Flavobacteriaceae bacterium | reverse complement strand
GACTCGGTTAGCTTCTCGTTCATTAATCCAAATGCCGAAAGCACTTCTTTTGACATATTCAATGCTAACATCGCAATGAAGATCAAATACATCAAGTTTATCATTTTCTGCCTTGCAGATAATTTTCCTGCTGCCATATCTAACTAGTTTTTGTGGTTAATTAATTCGATTTTGGGTTTATTTAAAAACTAATTATTCTTGTTCATAGCAGATAACATACCACCGTATACACCATTTAAGGTGGATAGGTTGGATGCCAACGATTGCATTTGTTCTTTTAATTTAGTAGCATTTTCAACGGCTTCTTCATTAATAGTGGCTTGTCTGTTTACACTTTCCAATTGAACTTTGTAAAGACTGTTCAAAGATTCCATTTGAGCTGCAGCCAATGATAGCTCTTCACTATATTTTTTGGTTGCATTCATTGAATCGGCAGTAGGAGCCATGTTTTTGGCAGCACCTTCAAAGTTTTTGATACTTTCTCCTAAGCTTGCCATTAATTCGCCATCAATTTTGGCGTCTTTAAGCAACTCGTCCAATTTTTTGGATAGTAATCCTTCAGGATTTTTATTCTCTTTATTTGATTTTGATCCTCCAGATAATTCTGGATATACCAAAGACCAGTCTAAATCTTCATCCACAGGTTCAAATGCAGATATCGCAAAAACAATTGCTTCGGTAATCAAACCGATTGATAACATCACGTTACCCGTTAACATTCCCAATTCAAAGTGGGTAATTTTGAACAAAGCTCCAATAATTACAATTGATGCTCCGAATCCGTAAGACATGTTCATAAACCTCTTACTTGCTCTTGATTGTGCCATAATTTGTTGTTTTTAGTTTAAGTTAAAAAATACTTAAGTAGGTTAATATTTAATTGTTGTCTAATTTAATTTTTATTTGTTTTTAGCATTTTTGGTTACTTCGGTTCCCATATAGTCTTGTACAGTTCTAAAACCAATATAACTACGTGCTGAATCTTGATATTCATAGTCTCTTGAACTCACCTGCAAGAAGTAAGCTACATCTTTCCATGATCCCCCACGTACAACCTTACGTTGATTATTTGGGTCATTCACACTAGGGTTAAAGGTTGCAGAATATTCATAGGATCCTGGATCATATGATCCTTCAACCCATTCTGAAACATTTCCCGCCATATTATAGAGGTTGAAATCATTTGGTTCATAAGCATCAGCCTCAACCGTATATAAGGCTTGGTCCGCAGCATAATCCCCACGTAAGGGCTTGAAGTTGGCCATAAAACAACCTCTGTCGTTTTTAATATATGGACCACCCCAAGGATAGGTTGCGCCTTGCAATCCGCCTCTTGCCGCATATTCCCATTCAGCTTCAGAAGGCAATCTAAACGAATTTACAAATTGTTTACCACGTTGTTTTTGGTCTGAATTCTTATAAAGCGTACGCCATTGGCAAAATGCGTTTGCTTGTTTCCAAGACACCCCTACAACAGGATAATCTCCATAAGCATCGTGCCAAAAATAATCGTTGTGCATGGGTTCGTTATACGAATAAGAGAAATCCCTAATCCAAGCCGTAGTATCTGGATATACTTCAATTTCTTCGGTAATGATCACATCCTTACGCTTTAAACTTTTATTTTTTGCAGCTTTTTGGATATCCATATACGTATAGTGGAATTTAAATTTATGGACATCCCAAGTACGCATTCCGTTATAAGATTCCTCGATTGGCAAATACATGGTATCCATAACTTCAACATAGTATTCATCAGGATATTCATTGACATCGAAAATCAAATCAATATCCTTATTTAATTTTCTACCCTCATAACCTGTTGGGCCTAAACCACTATAGTTATCGATCATGTACTTTTCGTAAACACTCATGTTGGCCGTATCGGCATCTTTAAATGCATACTCACCAATACCTCCATCATCAGGTGTCATTCCAATCTCATCAGCCAGAATAGCCAATTTGGTTCTTAATATTGAGTCTCTAACCCAATATACAAACTGTCTATATTCACTGTTTGTGATCTCTGTCTCATCCATATAAAATGCCCTAACAGTGGCAGTTCTTGTTGGTGCGTCTTGTACACCGGCTAAGTCATCATCAGATTTACCCATAATAAAGGCTCCACCAGGAACTAGCGTCATACCATAAGGCTTTTCAGGATGCCATTTCTTTCCTTTAACTCCTACAAGTTCTCCTCTGTCCCCAGAGTGGCAACTTACCAATAGAGCTAAAACAGCAGTTAATAAAGCAAACTTCTTCATGTTCATATAAACTCGAGGTTAAATTATTTAGTCATTTTTTTGAAATTTTTAACATCAAATAGTGCTGCTAATTAATTTCAAGGCAGTAAACATATTTATATATTTTCAAAAAAGCAATTTTTTTTGCATTTTTTTTGCATTTCATCCTAAAAAAAATACATTTCATCGATGAAATGCACAAAAAATCTGAAAGTACGCACATTCTTAAAAGCAATTTTTTTTATTGGCTTTGTACCACCTTTCGGGTATTTTACCATGGCTTGCTTCCATATAATCTTCGTGGGTGCAAGGTAATAACGTATGTTTTTTTAATTTATTATTAACATCGGGTAAAAAGGGAATTTCTATCCACCAACGACCTGTTTTTATACTTTTAAAGAATATTAACTCTTCGTTATCGATGAGTACATTAAATTTTTGGTAGTTATTATCATCCTTAAAATCGTCATCTTTAACCCTACAATTAACACCTTCGATAAAATACCAAATAATTTGAGCTATTAACATTGCGGTAACATCGTTATTTGATGGTTTATATTCATAAATACCAAAAGATGATACTTTATTACTGATTCCAGCATATCTGGAAATAGCACAAACATTCTTTCCGTCCAGGCCATTTGGCGAATGGGATTGTTTTGAACTGACTTCTGACGCCTTAACTGACTTTAAATCCAAACTAACAATATGGGCGTCCCGCATAACAGGTTCTACAATTGTGATGTTATTTGAAACTTCTCCCAACCGGTAGGCCTCAAAATAAAGATTATCCATTAGGTCAATCTCTTCTTGAGAATTGAAATAGGTTTGATAGCCAATAGTGGAATAGTTAAAGAGGTTATAAGGCTGTTCTAAAATGATTTTGCCTAGGTAGCTGTTATTTTTAATGGGCAAGGATGAATCTCCAAGATCAAAATTACTGTCAATATTCACAATATTTACCATTGGAACAATATTGTCGTATGCTCGATAATTTGAATACGTTAAATCTTGACTTCCTCCCAAAACAATGGGTATGATTTTTTTTTCTAATAGAACAGCCAGTGTTGTGCGAAGTGCAAAATAGGTGTCTTCCACCGATTCGCCTTGTAGAATATCACCCAAGTCTGCAATGTTAGTGTGCCAATTGCCAGGAAATAATGAATATAGGGTTCTCCGTATATTATTAAAATGTATGTCCTCCCCCATGTAGTCGACATCATTTCTAGTTTCCAGAACGCCAAGAATGGCCATTTTTACATCATCCAGGTCTGGAATGCCATGCTGTTTGGAATGAATCTTTAATTTTTTTCCGAGCGTTTGTTCAGATAATAGCTCGTTGTGTGCCAATACCTCATCTGAAACCGGGGACAAAAAATTAAAGGCCATATATTATTTCTTTTTGGTTGTAGTGGTTCTCTTTTTGGTTGTTTTTTTCTCTAATTCTGCTTTTGCTTCATTTAAGGTCATTTTTGAAACATCAACAGTATTTGCAAGTTCAACTTTTGTTTTACCTTTAATAATATGGTGTCTTCCCCAACGGGCTTTTTCGATGCGAATGCCTTCCTGTTCCCAATTTTGCACTAATTTATCCTTTTCTTTTTGAATTTTGTCTTCAATCAATGTTATAATATCGTTATCTGATAAATTATCCCAATCATATTTTTTACTGACATTGATAAATATATTGTTCCATTTAATAAAGGGACCAAACCGACCCTTGCCCTTAACTACCGGTAAACCTTGATACTTATATATAGGGGCATCGGCTTCTTCCTTTTCCTTAATCAAAGCAATGGCATCATCCAAATCAACACTTAAGGCATCCTTGCCTGTTGGAAGGGACACAAACTTTTTTCCAAACCTTACATAAGGCCCAAAACGACCATTATTGACTTCTATGTCTTCTCCTTGAAAAGTGCCAAGTTTTTTTGGAAGCTGAAACAATCCCATCGCTTCTTCATAAGTAATGGTATTAATTTGTTGGTCTGGGGACAAACTTGCAAATATGGGTTTCTCGTCATCTTCAGAAGTGCCAATTTGAACCATAGGCCCAAATTTGCCCAAACGCACACTCACTTGACGTCCTGTTTTTGGGTCTTTCCCCAAAACACGTTCACCTGATTCTCTATCGGCATTCTCCTGGACATGTTCCACTTGTGGATGAAAGTCTTCATAAAATTCTTTCATTATTTTGGACCAATTGGCTTTACCGTCCGCTATATCATCAAAATCCTCCTCGACTTTGGCCGTGAAGTTGTAATCCAAGATATGCTCAAAGTGGTTCACCAAAAAATCGGTCACAATCATGCCAATATCTGTGGGCACAAGTTTTCCTTTATCTGAACCAACTTTTTCAGTAAGTTGCCTACCTTTTATATCATCCTTCTTTAAGATAAGCTGAGAATATTTTCGTTCAGTTCCCGCAATAGTTCCTTTTTCAACATAACCTCTATTTTGAATAGTCGAAATTGTCGGAGCATAGGTAGATGGACGACCGATACCCAGTTCTTCAAGTTGCTTCACCAAAGAAGCTTCGGTGTATCTATATGGCGGACGGGTGTACCGTTCCGTAGCCGTAATATAATTATTGTGTAATGTTTCATTTATTTTTAAGGTTGGAAGTGTTCCATCTTGTTCTGAATCTTCCTCGTCAGATCCCTCAAGGTAAACTTTTAAAAACCCATCAAATTTTATCACTTCACCTTGAGCTGTGAACATTTCGTTGTGTGTAGAAGCTTTTATCTTTACATTAGTGGTTTCCAGTTCGGCTTCACTCATTTGTGATGCAATGGCGCGTTTCCATATCAAATCATATAGACGGTCTTGGTCTCTATCGACATGAACAGAATGTCTTGAAAAATCGGTTGGCCTAATTGCCTCATGGGCCTCTTGTGCGCCTTTGGCTTTGCCCTTATAATTTCTTGGCTTACTATATTTCAATCCAAAATCACTTTCAATGGCCGCTTTGGCTCCATTTCGGGCTTCATCCGAAAGGTTCACACTGTCGGTCCTCATATAGGTGATTAATCCGGCCTCATATAAACGTTGCGCATTGGTCATGGTCCTGCTCACCGAAAACCCTAATTTTCTGGAAGCTTCCTGTTGTAATGTAGAAGTGGTAAAAGGTGCTGCCGGCGATCTTTTAATTGGTTTTTTTTCTAAATCTGCTACTTTGTAATTTGCCGAAACATTGGATTGCAAAAACTTGAGGGCTTCTTCTTTGGTTGAAAAATTCTTTGCTAATTTGGCTTTAAAGGTTTGTCCTTCTTCATTCGAGAATTCAGCATCAATCCTGTAGAATGCCTCGGAGGTAAAATTTTGGATTTCACGTTCACGTTCAACAATCAGTCGAACAGAAACCGACTGTACCCTACCAGCAGATAGACCGCTTTTTACCTTTCGCCAAAGTATTGGGGATAATTCGTAACCCACTATTCTATCCAGCACACGACGTGCTTGTTGAGCGTCTACCAAATCGTAATCAATCCCTCTTGGGTTTTCTATGGCCTTTTGAATGGCTGATTTTGTAATTTCATGAAAAACAATACGCTTGGTTTTATTTTTATCCAATTTTAAATGCTCTGCCAAATGCCACGCAATGGCCTCTCCCTCACGATCCTCATCACTTGCCAACCAAACCATTTCTGCTTTACTGGCCAAATCCTTCAGTTTTTTTACAATATCTCTTTTATCTTTTGAAACTTGGTATTTTGGCTTAAAATCCCCACCCACATCAACGCCCAATTCTTTTGAAGGCAAATCGGCTATATGTCCAAAACTGGATTCAACTTTAAAGTCTTTTCCAAGAAATTTTTCAATGGTTTTGGCTTTTGCGGGTGACTCTACAATGACTAAATTCTTCGACATATTTGATTTTTTCAGGGTACAAATGTATATGAAAAAAAATTATACCTCCTAATTTTAAATGACATCAAATATATTTCAACCGTGAAAAATTCTCTATTTTCCGATTAAATTCAATAAAAAAAGCCTGATGATTCAGGCTTTAAGCTTATAAGAGTACGTTTAATCCAATTGAAATGTACTGATTAAATTTATGGCGTCATTGATATATTCATATTGGTAAAGTACATTATCCCCTATCATTAAGAGGGTATTGGGCAAAGGAATGACGTCTTTGGACTTTACAGAAGAAAAAGTCTGGACAAGTTGTAAGCTTAATGGATTGGTTTTATCAAATACCTTTAGACCCGATCCGCCATCACAGACAAACAGATTATTGTTCTTGAAACCCAATCCGTAAGGGTTATCCAAACTATAGGTCGCTGCAAGGGTTGGAATGTTCTTGTTACTTATATCAATGACCTCCAAAACACTTTCCTGGTCCCCACAATTATTACCGCCTCTTATGGTTAAATAGGCATAATCATCATCCACAACTACTGGGTCACAGCCTGTCCAATGTACAAATTCCGAAACGTAGTTTGGACCCTCAGGATTGTCCAAACTATAAATATACATGCCATCTGTACTTCCTAAATATAAAAATCCATCCGTTTCAAATAGGGTTTCAATATTATTGCCTGCATATTCTGTTGAAACAAGAGTGGGCTGGGACAAATTATTGATATTGAATATGGTCATTTCATGAGAAGCCACGGTGTATAAATAATCCTCAAAAATTTGAAATCTTGCCAAGGAACCTCCAGTACCAATATTACTATTTGCCAAAGCAGCATCAAAAATTTCAAGACCTCCACCATATACAGAACTTGATTCTCTTTGTTCAATGGTCCAACCTACAATAATGTCTTCTGCATTGTTGAAAGTTCCAAAATCTGCATAATCTGCATTTTCCGGAATTTGGTAATCGTAAATGGAGAACACGTCTTCCATTCGTGCAACAACTCCAATTTGGTTAATATTTGAAATATCAAACACCACCAAATCTGTGGAACTATCGGCATACAAATAATTGTTTTTGATAGCGATATCTATATTGCCCGGTATTTTGATATACGAAATCGCCTTCGGTGATGAAGGGTTGGTATTATCAATAACCTGAATCCCATGGAACTTGTTGTTTACAAAAATATATTGGTCGTAGGCATAAATTTTTCCCGTTTCATCAATGGGATGGGGGCTTTGGACTTCCACAGAATTTCTAAATTCT
>DASWKU010000487.1:0-4751 GCA_036396455.1 Flavobacteriaceae bacterium | reverse complement strand
TACCAGTGCCTGCAATAAATCTTTTTGGGCTTGTGGTATTGAAATATCAGAACGACTGCTACTTTCTCCGCTCATTTCTGACGATTCTCCCAATGCAGCAACAATAACATCCGATTTTGCGGCTATGGATAAGGCTTCTTGTCTTAATTGTTCATCGGTTCTGCCATCCCTAGGAATTTCTTTATCAAACATGGTTGCAATCTTTTCAAAATTTTCATCATACGATAAGTTACTGCCTTTAGCGTATAAAATATTGGTATTTGAACCTGCAACTTCCTTAATGCCTTCCAATAACGAAATGGATTGATCTTGCTTAGTGGCCACGCTCCATGTGCCCGCCATATTTTCTTTAGTATGGGCCAAAGGACCCACGACTGCTATTTTAGCCGATTTATTTAACGGTAAAACCTTGTCATCATTTTTCAGCAATACCATGGATTGCGCCGCAACTTCTCTGGCAAAAGCTCTATTTTCCTTCGTGAAAATTTCGGTTTTTGCCCTATTTTCATCACAATATTTAAAAGGATCATCAAACAGGCCCAATTGATATTTGGCGGTTAAAATGCGTTTCACAGCGGTATCAATATCGGAAATGGACACTTTGCCTTCATCCAACGATTTTTTGAGCGTTGTTAAGAGTCCTTCACCGACCATATCCATATCCACCCCGGCATTTAATGCCATGGCCGATACGTGTTGAAGGTCGCCAACACCATGGGCTATCATTTCGTTAATGCCTGTATAATCCGTGACTACAAAGCCATTAAAATTCCATTGGTTTCTTAACAAGTCGGTAAGCAGCCATTTGTTTCCTGTGGCCGGTATGCCGTCAATTTCGTTAAAAGAAGCCATTACCGAGCCCACACCAGCATCAACGGCAGCTTTATATGGAGGTAAATATTCGTTATACATTCTAATCTTGCTCATATCGACGGTATTGTAATCCCGTCCTGCTTCACCCGCTCCATACAGTGCAAAGTGTTTGACACATGACATAATGGTTTTATTATTTGAAAGATCATCACCTTGATAGCCATTTACCATAGCTTTGGCGATTTGACTTCCCAAATAGGCATCTTCACCAGAACCTTCCGAAATGCGGCCCCATCGAGGGTCCCTGGCGATATCAACCATGGGTGAAAATGTCCAATTAATACCATCGGCACTGGCCTCTACTGCTGCAATATGTGCGGTTTTTTCAATCATTTCCATGTCCCAAGAACAGGATAAGCCAAGCGGAATTGGAAAGGTCGTTTCATAGCCATGGATTACGTCCATCCCGAAAATTAATGGGATTTTCAATCGGCTTTTTTCCATTGCAATGTTTTGGAAATCCTTAATGCTCGCAACAGATTTAATATTAAATAAGCCTCCAACAAGCCCTTTTTCAATTTTGCCACCAATGTCTGAATTTGTAGCTTGACCTGTTGTAAATTGTCCAGCACTGGGCAAATTTAATTGGCCCAATTTTTCGTCCAAGGTCATTAAACTTAAAATGGAGTCCACCTTCTTTTCAAATGGATTGGAATTGGTAGCATTTGAATTGTTTTTTTCAGAATTGCATGACGCAAATAGCATTGTGACTATGCAAAGAAAAATGTAATTGATTTTGTTTAGTGAATTCATTGTTAAAGTTTTGATTTAGAAAATAACCAAGGTAAAAGTTTGGGTTCAGCAAAGGCAGAATCCCAACTATTATGATTGTCGTTTGAATATAAAGAAAAATTAGGTTTGCCACCAGCTTTTAAATAAGCACTTACCATTTCTATGGATAACTGCGGGTCAACAATATCGTCATTGGCACCATGAAACACCCACAAAGGTGTGTTTTTGGCATATTGAGATGCTGTTTCTATATTTCCACCGCCACAAATGGCAAAAGCTGCGGCAAACAGTGTTGGTTTTCTATAAAGAATTTCAAAGGTTCCCATGCCGCCCATGGACAAACCGCCAACATAAATTTGATCGGTTTTCACAAAAGGCTTTGAAGCCATTTCATCCATAAGTTGCATGACTAAGTTTAGGGATTTTGTAGGTAAGCTGTCCAATGGAAAATCCATAGTATAAGGATTTGTGGTCCTATCAATTATGGCATTGGCCCAATAGTCATTTTGTGGGCATTGGGGAAGAATGACTATCGCTGGAAATTTTCTTCTATGTTTTCGTTTTGCGAATAGGGAGCTTCCATGAACTAACTGTTTTGCATTATCGTTGCCTCTTTCGCCAGCGCCGTGTAGAAAAAGTACCAAAGGATATTGTTTGGTTCCATCGAATTGTTTAGGCAGGAGAATTCGATAATTTAAAGTGTCTGTCTGATTAATAAAATGCTCGTATTTAAATAGCTTTTGATTTTGTGCAAAATTCACATTGGATACACATAAAACCAATAGCAGCATTAGATATTTTTTAATTTTAACAGTAACGAACATTGTTAAATTTTAATAATTAAAACCGAGCAAATCAAGTCCATTCTTAACATCTACGTTTTGCATAAACAAATTCCAAAGCAAACCAGTTCTGTGATTTTCTATCATAACAATTTGAGGCCCTTGGTCTATAGCTAAATAAGCCTTGGCAACCCAGTAATTATATTCTGGGCTAAAGGCATCGTAAAAACCTGCTGGCCCTAAAAGTTTATCCTTATGTTGATAGAGATAGTGCATAACCTCTAAAGATTGTGAAGGAGTATAAGGGATGGAGCTTATTGCTGCAGTTGGAGAGATGACTCCCAAATCATTAACCGGGCTGTGTGCCGAATAGCCTATGGAACCGTCAGAATTTCTAGAATAACTGGCCGTTAAGCCCCAACAATCTGTGCCATAATCTTCATAACCTTTGGGATTTGAAATGCAATATTGGCGGTTTATTTTGGTGTGATTGACGACAAGATTCCAATAGTTGGCATATTGGTCTGTTAAGTTATTAGGATTTAAACCTAAAAAGGAATAGTGACTAAAAAACAAGGGGCCACCATATTGAGGGGATCCGTCATGTTTTAAAATTAGTGGAAAGCCATATTGGGAATTGCTTGCAACAATGTTTCCATTATCGGCCCAGCCATTGGTATAAACTTCTTTTGTGATTGGATAATTTGGTGAGGCTGCTGCCAATATATAAGCGATCATGGTTTCATTATAGCCTTTTAACCTGTGATTGATGGCAAAACCATAATTTGGGCTCCAATGCCAGTACAGGGCGTTTTGACCCTGGGTGTACCAATTCCATTCTACACCTTTCCAAAGCGCATCTGCTTTGTTGGCCAATGCCACTTCAACAGTTGACCCATTTTTAAAATATTCTTTTACACATATTAATCCTTGTGCCAAAAAAGCCGTTTCAACTAAATCCCCGCCATCATCCTGTGAGCTAAATGGGATAACGTTTCCAGTTCCACCATCAACCCAATGTGACCAAGCGCCATGAAACCGATTGGCATTTTCTAAAAAGTCAAGAATTTTGTTGAAGCGTTCAACACCTTGTTGTCTTGTGATGTAACTTCTTTCAATGCCCACCAAAATGGCCATCAATCCGAATCCTGTGCCACCAGTGGTCACTACGTTTTGGTTTAATGATGGATTGTCAGGGTGGTAACGTTCTTTTGCAGCACCAGAGCTTGAATTTGCAAAATCCCAAAAGTATTTAAAGGTCGTTTGTTGTGTCAAATCCATTATTTCTTCATCTGTCAATGGGTCGATAGTTCCTGGATCATCATTATCTGGAATATAAGGTTCTTGATATCCCGGTCCATTATCTGAACCACAGGACAGTATTATGGCAAAGTAAAATAATATAAGGGTTTGTTTAAACATCTTTTAGTTATTGAATGTAAAGCCTAACTTTTTCAAGCCATTTTTTACATGTTCATTGTTCATAAATAATTTCCAAAGTAACCCTGATCTGTAATTTTCAATCATTACAGGTATGGGGCCTTGATCAATTGCTAAATATCTAGGCGTATACCAATGGTCTTGAAGACTAAAAGCATCATAAGGTCCATATTTACCAATCAAGGAATCTTGTTTTGTATAGAGATATTTTAGCATTTGCATACTCTCTTTTGGGGTATATGGAAAAGAAGACAAGGCCGCAGTTGGGGAAATGACACCCAAATCCTGTCCTGGTCTGTGACCAGCATATCCTTTTATGGAATAGCTTGAGGTCAGTCCCCAAAGGCTGTCCCCGTATCCTTTAAAATGTTTTGGATTGTCAACAGCATATTTATAATGGATTTTTGCTTGGTTCTGAACCAGTTTCCAATAATCTGCATATTGATCCGAAAGGCCGTTGGGGTTCAACCCCAAGTAGGAATAATGAGCCCAGAACAATGGGCCAACAGCTGCAGAATCATGCTCGTAATAATCGAGAACAAGTGCTTCGCCATATAAAGAATCTTTTGAAACAATGGTGCCATTTCTGGCCCATCCTTTTTCATAAACCGATTTTTTTATAGGATGTGTTGGTGACGCCGCTGCCAAAACATACATGATCAAACATTCGTTATAACCTCCGACAGGGAAATTCATGTCCCAAGCAAATTCAGGAGACCAATGCCAATACAAAACATCTTCACCATTTTTGGTGTACCAGTCCCATTCCACAGCTTTCCAAAGCTTGTCAATTTTAGTAACCAGTTCCTGTTCTTTTTCATTTCCTCCTTTAAAATATTCAGCTACGGCAATCAAACCTTGAACCAAAAAAGCTGTTTCAACCAAATCGCCACCGTTGTCCTTTTTGCTGAAGGGGACTACTTT
>DASWKU010000486.1:0-5861 GCA_036396455.1 Flavobacteriaceae bacterium | reverse complement strand
TGGGCCTTGAACATGGGGCGTTCGGTTACAGGATAAAAGCAAAATTCTTAAAAGGCTATCTTGATTCTGAAACCATGGATGATTCAACCGGAGAATTTAATTTGATTAAATTACATGATGAAGGGGTGGATTTAAAAAAATTATGTGGATTCAGCCATACAGATCATTGGTATACTGCCGGACCCCGATACGTGACGTATAAAAAGGATGTGATCATTGGTGAAAGCGATATAGATCTGGGATTTGGAAGCCCGGCCGGGATCAGTGAGTCTGAATTAGATGATTATATCAATAACAGGGGTAAGAGCAAGGTAAGGTTTACCATTTATTGCATGACCCCGGGAATTGCCAAAATCAAAACTGATACTGCCAATGAGAAAGGCAGGGAGTTGGGTTTGATTATAAAGTGGGACAATGGTATAGTGGAACTCAAAGAAAAAAAACATGTAGATCCTTATTCTCCTTCTAGTCAGGAAAATTTCTTTATTGATATAGTTGGTCGTAAAACTGGCACCGACGCTTTAGAGGAGCTGTGCAACCCTGTTGCAGTGGGTATGATGACAATCAAAGGCCATAGCGGTTATGCTACCAATCTGATGGATACCGAATGTGCGTTAAGAGCGCATAAAACTTCAGGAGTCACAGCAGTGGATGTGCAGCCAGATGTGTTTCGTAAATATGTATTGATTCATGAGCTGGGACATTATTTTGGGCTTTGCCATGCGGCTGGATTTGATAGGATAATGGTGTCCGGTGCGGAGAGTGAACCTTCGTTTTGGTCATGGGATGCTATACCTAATTTTATTTTACATAGCGGTCCTGTATTTACATTTGGTGAAGCCAAACAAGCATGGAGGTATATTATAAATAATTTTCCTGTGCAATGTTTAATTGAAAGGTACCATTAAAATTATTGCAATGAGGAGTTGGTTTTGACTACTTGTATAGACAAGCAGATTAAGAGGTGTTAAGTTTTTTCCTACGAACTTGAAGCTATGAATTGGTGTCTATAACCTGGCTACAAGAGCGAGCAAACCATTGAAGGAAAAGCAACATTTTTAAATGATAAAGCTAAAGAAATTTGATAAGTATAAACGCCAAACCGCTAACATCGTATTGGCAATAGGCGGGCCGACGTGCTTCGATTGAACGGACGTGCAAAGCTCAACTTCTGCTCTTCGATTGAACTTTAGTGCAAGAAGTCCCGCCCATCGCCAATACGTGAGCCGTTAGCGGTAATTTTAGAGCGACCGCCCAACAGACAAGTTTCATACATTGACAACAAACAAAAAAACAATCAACGATATGCAAAAAATAATTCCAAATCTTTGGTTTGACGGCAACGCAAAAGAAGCCGCTGAATACTACCTGTCAATTTTCAAAGACGGGAAAATGATTAACACTACCTACTATCCTTTGACAGAAGCCGAAGGACTGGCTGACTTTCAAAAAGATTTTGCTGGTAAAGTTTTGACGGTTGAGTTTGAAATTTTGGGAATGCGATTTATTGGTATCAATACTGGACCATTGTTCAAATTCACCGAAGCTATTTCGCTTATGATACCTTGCAAAGACCAAGCAGAAATTGACTACTACTGGGCTGCATTAACAACCAATGGTGGCGAAGAAAGTGTTTGTGGTTGGCTAAAGGACAAATACGGTTTAAGCTGGCAAGTGTGTCCTGACAATTGGGACGAACTAAGCAAAAAACCAGGAGCATTCAAAAAAATGATGGGAATGAAAAAACTAATTATTGCTGACTTCTAAAGACAATTTACCGATGACAAAGAACAATTTATTAAGCCTGCACAATGTTGGCATCGTTGTCAATTCACTTGACGATGCAATTTCATTTTTCACTGAGTTGGGACTGACACTTGAAGGACGAGCAATGGTTGAAGGTGAATGGGCAGGACGAGTAACAGGACTTGGAAATCAGTCAGTAGAAATTGCAATGATGGTTACACCTGACGGACATAGCCGACTTGAACTTTCACGATTTATTACACCGACAACTATTTCAGACCACAGGACTGCCCCAGTTAACTCACTCGGCTACTTGCGTGTCATGTTTGCCGTTGAGAACATTGACGAATTAGTTGCACAATTAAGCAAGAAGCATGGTGCTGAAGTCGTTGGAGAAATGGTTAACTACGAGAACATTTATCGGCTTTGCTACATCCGTGGTGTTGAAGGACTTTTAATTGGACTTGCAGAAGACATATCAAAAAAATAATCATTAGACCTTGACGACCAACATTGGAAACGGAAACATTCACTGACAGACAAAGAAAAACTACCGCTACAACACGGGCTTAATTTACTGTGCGTGGTCGAAGCCGGATGCATGACAATGGTTCGCATATCGCCCAAATTGGCTGAGAGCGATAATCTCGTCTTTTGTTTCTACCATAACTCTAGTGTTCATTAGGTCATTACGTTCGTACTTCCTGATCCATTCATTGATGGTCGTGGGCGCAATACTGTAGAGTTTTCCTAGTTGACTCTTAGTGTATTTACCCGTACTAAGTTCGGCTAAAATTTTCAGTTTGAAAGGTTCACTGTAACGTCTGGTTACTCTGTCATTTTTATACATAACTGTTTAGAATTATGTAGCTTTTATTCAGGACGGGGCATTCTTTATATTTACGATATAATAGATGAGTCGGGGAACTTCGCATAGCTGGGGTGACGCAAATATTACCCAGATCTATGAAGGCACAAATGAAATACAGAAAATTGTAATCTCAAGGAGCATTCTGAATGATTTAAATTCCTTTTTTTGGTAATCTCGAGAAGTATTTTATGAGATTAAACCACCATATCTTTCCATCAATTAATCTGAAAAAAATTGATTACAATCCATATTTATTGCATATATATCACTGATTCCCAAAGTTTAAATAGTATATAATTTGGATTACAAACAATTTTTTCGTACCTTTTTTGAGCTTTTTTTTAAAGCTATTGTAAATAGTGACACGAATAACCATACATTTCTCATTATAATTCGCAGCATTATTTTTTTTAATATCCCCAAATCCATTTTATTTAGTTTTTTTAGCCTATGCAATATCTATTATTGATTATGGTAAAAGTATCATTTATCAATAAAACTAAATAGAGAAAATATGGAAGTAGGATCAAGATTGGATAAAAAAAGCATACCAATTCTTTTAACTTTAACACTAGTCTTTAGCTATCAATTGACCCAAGCCCAACTCCTTGATAAACTAAAACTGTGCGCCAAAGAAAAAGATTTTGAAACCCTTGAGGTGGCTTACAGCAGCACAGCTTATAATAAAGACAAAGGCCATAGTGACGATGAAGAAGTTATTATTAACAGTTCCCAAGAATTTTATACCAACTACGTGGTTAAGGATTTATACAATAAAGATGGTCAATTGGTACAGACTTCTTTTTTCGATGCTGAGGCCATTGCCACATGTACAGAACAAGCTGGCCAAAAGAATTCCATTTATCACGACCACAAAGGATACATTTATGCCTATTATGACCAAACAGCTGGCTACAAAAAAGTAAACTTGCTTCCAGCCAGTTCCATTGGATTTATGACCGCTGGTTTGACCACTCAGGTCTTTAAACTGCCACAAGGACCTTACTTTGAAGCCTTCGAGGCTTTATCGGAAAAAGACATTGCCCTTAACTTTCTGGTATTGGAAATGGCATTTGTTTATAAACTCGACCATTTTGAAAATGGCCACAACTATAGGTTACAAAATGTACCTTGTTTCCAGGTGTCTGCAAACACTTTTATTACAATGACACCGAATATGAGGAAGTTATATTCAGTTTGATAACTAAGGGCACTTGGTGGAATTCAACATTAACAGAACCTAGTAAAGCCGAATTTGTATATAAATATGACGAATGCAATGTTAATCTACCCGATGCTGAAGAACAATCCATGATACCAGGCTCTTTGGGCAAAATGCTGAATCTTGAAAGAGGGCTGGAGCCATGGAAGCACACTAAAAAAGATAAACAAAAAAATTGAATCTCTTGAAATGAGCCATGAGAGTTTTGATTTCAATCGAAATGGTCAATATGGCGAATTCCAACTGATCGACAAAAAAATTAAAATTTTAACAGATGAAAGCAAAATATATTCTCGCAAGCGCACTCTGTCTGGCCATTGGTACCACTACCGAAGCACAAATCCTTAAAAAACTAAAAAAGAAAGCCGAAGAAGCTGCAAAAGAAACAGTTCTTAGAAAAGTTGAAGAAAAAACTACAGAAAAAACTGAAAAAGCAATGGACACGCTGCTTAATGTTGATAAGAAACTTAAGAAAAATAAAGATGCCATCGAAAATGACACTACAGAAAATGATACTTCAAATGAAGGCGTTGACACATTAAACGACAACACCGATTTTGATGAAAATGATTTAAAATTTGACAACAATGCAATAGAAACAGTTGAAGAATCGGTTGCAAATCCCGAAGCTAACAAACCTTGGTCAAAATACAATTTTGTTCCTGGTGACCATATTATATTTCACGATGATTTAAGCGACGAAGAAAACGGAGAATTTCCTTCACGTTGGGATTTAATAAAAGGAAATGCTGAAAACGCTTCTTTTGATAATGAAAACATTATCAATCTGGAAAATGAAAGTATCATCACGCCTTTAATGGAAACTGATGAATATCTCCCCGAAGTTTTTACAATAGAATTTGATGCCTTCTTTGATCGGGAAATTATGAAAAACTACGTGTATAACCAGGTATTTAAACTTCGTTTTTGGGATGGAAATTCACATAGTAGACTGCCAAATATTGAAAGCACATACTATCCTTTACATATCTATCGCTTTGGCGCTTACATAAATATAAAAACAAAGGAGCAAGATAGGCAATTTAAAAGTTTTGAAGAAAGTATGATGGGTATGGAGCCTGTTTGGAGACACATAGCTATAGCCTTTAACAAGCGCTCATTAAAAGTTTTTGTTGATGAATTTCGTGCACTTAACATTCCTAATTTTGGGTTCATGCCCAAAAGAGTCTCAATCGAAGGGTATACGCACCCTCATGGAAAAGAAAATTTTACCATAGCCATTAAAAATATTAAAATAGCCGAAGGCGGTAAAATGCTTTACGATCGTGTTTTAACAGAAGGGAAAATCGTTACCCGAGGTATTCTATTCGATGCAAACAAATCAAGTATTAAACTTGAATCATCAGGTGTTATAAATGAAATAGCCAAAATGATGCAAGAACATCCAGATTTAAAATTTAGAATTGAAGGTCATACCGATAGTGACGGTACAGAAACACATAACAACCAATTATCAGAGCAAAGAGCTAATGCTGTTAAACAAGCCTTAATGAATCTGAATATCGATGCTTCCAGAATGACTATCAAAGGTATGGGGGAAAGCGTTCCTGTTTCCGATAATAATACGCCTGAAGGCAAAGCTAATAATAGGCGTGTTGAGTTTGTGAAAATTTAAAAAAGAAATTATCTAACAATAGGTCTCTTTTCAATAAATATCCTTAAAAACAAATATAGCTGTTGCAAAATAATTCGAATATCAGCAGAAACTCATAAAACAAAATCAGTTAATAATCAAAAAAGTATGGAAATTATGAAAAAATCAAAATTCATTTTAGCAACAACCACAGCTTTGTTACTATTGCTGTGGGTAAATCAAGGGTTCTCTCAAGGTAATAGCCCACTCGAAGAAAAGGATAATGGCGTATTCAAAGTAAAAACCAAAGCGGAAATGGCTAAAAACTTTGATAAGCTTTCCCAAAAAGGTAAAGCCGAATATGAAAAGGCAAAAAATGATTTTAAAAAAATCAAGAAACCCACATTCGAACTTGCTCCCAATGAAGT
>DASWKU010000485.1:0-7635 GCA_036396455.1 Flavobacteriaceae bacterium | reverse complement strand
AATAAAAATTTATCCATAGTTTTTAATTTTTTCTAACGATTGATATATTGTGTTTTGTGTTGGCCTTTCGGATGTTCAATTCACCTTTCATTTGTTATTCTTTCACATTTTTCAAAAGATTTTTTAAATATTGATATCAAGATAGTAAAAATGTATCAAATATTCATGGCTATCAAACTTACCATAAACAACACAAGGACACCAATGGCAATCCCAATAATCCTCTTCGGTGGAGATAGCAGGGGCATGACATTCTTATAAATGATAATTCCCAAGGGAATGAAAAGAACAACACCCGAAATGGCACCCGGTGAATACGAAAAGGTAAAAATACTTAACAGGACATGCAACAGCCCATTCACAAAAACAAGTGTTCCCAAAGCCACCAATATGAGGTTGTTTTTACTGAAAAGATAAGACAAGGACCATACTGTGAATATAAACAGACCTACACTATTGATCACAATGAAGTCCTGATTGGACAATTGAGCTTTCAACACATTGGAATACCACAGGGGAAAATGGCCAAAATATTCCTCCAACTGGTGAACAAAGATTGTGACCGGGAGCAACCCTGCCATTTGGTTTGGTGAAAGTGTCATAATAACCTAAAGATAACAAAAAATGAAGAATTGTTTAGGAGAACATTTGCTGTAATGGTGTTTACGCTTCTTAGTTTGTTTATTAACTCAGGCCTTCTTAACACACGTTTTTTTACATTTTTGCAAGTAATTTTTTCTTATGTTCAAAAAATTCTTCCTCTGAAAGAATTCCGCTTTCTTTTAGTTTTCCGAGTTTTTCAAGCTGTTCCAAAACATTCGGTTCGGAATTGGTTTGATTTACGACTTCTTTTGGTTGAGAAAGCTTATTTCTTACAAATTCGGCAAATGTTCTAGCTGAAGCTTTTTCCACGTTTTCAATGTCCGCAATATTTCCAGAAGTGTGAATTTTTACTTTTCCCAAAAGTAATCCTGTTTCATATTGAATTGAACTTATTTTGTCAAGCGGAAAATCCTCAACTTTTAATCCATAAAGCAAACCTTTGTCAATAAATACTAAACGTCTGTTTGTTGACACTAAAATACCGACCCCGTTGTTGTAAGTTCCTTGGATTATATGGTCGATTTTTTCGTTTTGAGCGAGAATTTGTGGAAGTTCATTTATTTCTTTTCTGCCAAAGAAGGTTGAAACATTGTTTAAATTCAGTTTTTTAATTTCTGTCTTTATCTCCTCAAGTTTTGCGTTTTTGGTGCTTTCCGATTCTGCTTTTTCTTGAAAAAGAGCTTGTATGTCGGCAACAGAATGCTTTTTAAGTTTAAAAGCAATGCTTGGATTCGCTTTATTGATTTTTTTATGACAAGCAGTACAAACAATACCTCCGTCACTTAATTTCCCTGCACCAAAAGTAGGTGTATTCATAAATTTTAGTTCTGTCGAACACAAAGCACAATTACTCATAGTTTATTATTTTGTTATTTTTTCAATATCCGAGAACATTGCTTTGATTGGTGCATCTTCACATTCAGGATTATTGACATTATAAATTGATTTTGATGAACCATTTACACAGAAAATTTTGTTATTGTCGTTAACCCAATAACACCAACTCCCATCTACTATTACTCCAGTTCCGTTTTCTATTTGTGCAATTTTCACATCTTTAAATGGTAATTGGTCGCCAATTTTTTCTTTTAGTAAATCTGTTATTCTATCTTTTTCAGGATTACTGTTGCAAGAATAAAGCAAAGTTAGAATGGAAAGTGCTAGTAATATTTTTTTCATATTCTGTTTTTAATTTGGGTTTTAAAGTTCATTATATTTATTCAACTTCATTTACGGTATTCCGTATTTATTTGTTTTTTCTGAATTTTAATTGAAATATGATTTTTGTTCAAATGTGTGCTACAACTTGTTATATCAATTCAAATATATACGTTTTTTATTTAAAATTGTGGGACAATAACACTTTTTGGTCCTGTTTATCAGTTTTGGTTATGGCTTCAATGACCATATCCAAAGGGCTCATGCCCTTCATTAAATTCTATTGTGCCAGTTTATGTGCCTCTTGGTCAGGAATTAAGAATATTTATAAAATAAGAAGATTTCCCTGTTCCTTTTATGGCACCAATTGGTGATACTTCACCGCCAAATGGTGGTTCTGCACAAAAGTTTTTCCTTTGAAATGGAGTGTTGGCATATTGTTTTAAAATTCGTTTGTGAGTATTGCATGAATTACTTTTTTAAGTTCTGGTAAATCCTTTTGAATTGCCTCCCATACGATCCTGAACTCAATGGCATGATATTCATGCAAAATAAAATTTCTAAACCCGCGCACTTTATGCCAGGGATATTCATATTTAGCAAGCACATCACTATCTACCTGAACAATGGCTTCGCCAATAATGGCAAATTGAAATAATGCGGCATTGATCAGCACACGGTCGTTTAAAAACATTTCTCTGGAAATCCCTTTTAAAAAAAAATCAATTTCAGAAATAGCCTGTTCGATATGGTGGAGCCGTTCTTTTGAAGTGATGTTGCTATCTCTCATATATCATTTTTAAATCCGGTCCAATCCTTTTCATGATATTTTCCTTTACTGCATTTTTCATTACAATATCCACTTTTTGGGTTATTAATCTTTCCAGCTGATATTGTACATCCGCAATATCAAATAGTGAGAACGTTGAATCTTCAGGGACTTCTATCATAATATCAATATCGCTATTATGGTCATCCTCTCCCCTTGCATACGAACCAAATAGCCAGGCTTTGCTTATGCGCCCGTCTTTTTTGAAAAAAGTTTTGATTTTATTTCTAATGTCTTTCTTATCTACCTGTTTATAGGACAAATAATTTATCTTCTCTTCCGCCACTTGCAAGGCTTTCAACGCCAAATCTTCGTCTGCTACCTCATACACCAACTTGTCAGACAGCCAAGAAACAAGCAAGTCGTTTTCTTTTACCTTAAAAAACTCGGCAAGTTTCATCACCTGTTCACGGCTTGCATGGCGTTGTCCCCTTTCAATTTTGCTTAAAATGGCCTGGTCAATGTCAAGGTGTGCCGCAACTGTACGAAGTGGCAATTTCTTTTCTTCCCGTAGTTTTCTTATCGTTTCGCCTAAGCTGTCCATATTTCGACTTTATCTCAATACAAGTATTTCGGTCTTACTTAATATAAATTTTGAACAATTCTATTTTGAATGATTTTGTCAAAAATACTAAAGTCTTTCGAAAAATCTTCTGTAAATGTCTCCAAAGTTTTCAACAGATTATAATTTGGCAATTGGTTTAAAATTGGGTTTTTCCAACGGGCATAATTTTTTGATAATTGCTTACAATAAGTGGATAACACACTGGTGGGTTTGTCTCTATTTTAGATACCTCAGATCTAACTTTATTTTGACATTTGTTTATGTGCCTTTTGGTTGGCGATTTAAAAAACCTTAAAAAATATTTAGGAAATTAAACCTCAAAAAGCCCTACACTGCCGCCAACCCAAGTTTTGTCCTTGTTGTATTTTACCCCAATCATTTCGCCTTTGCTCAAGCGCATCAGGTTGCTTACAATTTGGGTGGTGTTGGTGTTGCTGTTGTGGAGGAGCATCATGCGTATTTCGCATTTGGCAGGAACATCCAAGGTTTCGATAATAGGGTGGTAGGCCACTTTTTCCTGTAACAAATAGTTGGCCTTGTTGGTAATATTATCTATCATCTCCCGAGTGACATGGATCTCAACTCCGGCACCGGCAAACGAGTACAGCGGTTTGAGCACGTAGTTTTCAAGATCTTTGGGAAGGGTTTCCAATTGGTCCAGGTAGTAGGATTTTGGCACATAGTCGCCTTTCAACAATGGCATGGTATATTTGCTGATTCTAAAAAACCAGTTGGGATGTCCGATCCATTGTACATCCACTTCGTCCCTAAAATCAAATTCACGTTTCAAATCATTGCGTTGGTAGAGTTCGTCAAAAATGATGCGGTTGTAAATTTTCAACACTTGGACTTCCTTACCATTCTCGTCCAAATAAAAGAGTTGCTTTCCTCTTTTTATAAGTTTGCTGATGCACAATATTTTAATGCCCAACACCGCTTCGGTACAATAAAAGTCGATGGCTGTGGCTTGTTTTTCGGGCTCAATCTCTAAAAGGATGACCTGTTTAGGATTGGTATCGCCTACAATTTCGGCTCGTAATTTTTCGATAAATTCCTCGGAAGTGATTCCAAGCGGATGAATGGCGAGATGCTTCGGTAGGTTGTAATGTTTTTTGTAAAGTTTTCCCAAAAGGTCCTGATAAAAATACAGCGAAGGAAAACCCTGCAATTCGATGAGCTTTGGGGTTGGATTTCCGTTCTCGTCCAAACAAATCCCGAAATCGAGTTGAATGAACTTGGAATGGCCATCTTCATTGGAAACCCTCATGTTTTCATCAAAAAAGGCACCTTCGGTCAAGGTTTTAAAATCAGGTTGATTGATGACCTTCATAATGTCGTTGCAGGCCTCGATCAAACGCTGTTTTAAAGCATTGGGAATAAAGACAGGGGTTTCGGCAATTTTAAACTTTGGTGTATGATTGAATTTTTGAATGGTCTCCTTTAGAAGCGCGTCATAAGCTTCTTGGGTGAAGTGTTTGTTAAATGCTTTGCGATATTTGGGTACCATCCTAACCTATGCTGTTAATTGTTGTGTGGTTTGTTGAATGGCCGACCGTATAAACCTTGGTAAAATATGTGCATAGGTTTTGGTAATTTTATCAGGGTCTTCCATTTGTGCCATCATATTGATGTACTTTGCCTCACCAAAACTGGTCACCACTTTTTGCCTGTATAATTCCTGCGAAAAATGGGCCTGCATTCCCACGGGATCCGCTTCGGGATGAAACTGTGTCCCCACGAACTCGTTTGAAAAGCGAACCGCCATAATGGCCCGTTCCAATTCCACATGGGTCCTTATTTTTTCAAGGCTTAAAATGGTTGCGCCGTGTTCCTTAAATACTTTCAATCGTGGTTGGATGAGCTGCCAATCCCGGGAATCTACTGCATAAAACGGATCGTCCAACCCATCCAATAGGGGATCTTTCATTCCGGCCTTGGTTTTGTGGATTGGGAAAATACCAAACGAGGTACTTTTACGTGGTTTCATTTCACCCAACTTAAAATAATCACACACCACTTGAAACGAATAACAGATGAGGAATACAAATTTCTTTTCCTCTACTGATGTTTTATTGAAATCCCAAAGCTGCTGTATCAAATCCAGATAAGGTTTTCTCCAAGTACCCTGTTCCAACGGACTGTCTGGTCCACCACTTGAAATGTAGAGGTCAAAGGACAAATCGGGCAGCTCATGTTTTGCTCTAACGTTAAAAACTGTATAATCAAGGTCTTCATTGAACGATTTTGCGATATCCACAATACAACGCAACCCTTGGTTGGGCTCGTCGTTGTTCATATCCAAAATGGCCATTCTCACGTTCTGTTTCTGCATGTTCATCATTCTATTTGGTGCCCAAAATTGTTTGTTCCATAATATAATCAACGACTTTGGTCAAATCTTTAGTATTTTCATAAACGGCAAGTTGCCGATCGGCACCGGTGCCATTTTTTAACATGTTTCTCACGTTCTCAACTTCTTTTCTTGAACCCAATTCATCCACAACGTCATCAATAAAATCTAAAAGTTCCATCATTAATGCTCGTGTTTCCACTTCACATTCCTTACCAAAGTCAATCATTTTGCCGTCAATTCCATAACGACTGGCTCGCCATTTGTTTTCGTTGATCAAGGCGCGATGATAGATTATAAAATTAAGGTTTTGGGTTTTCAGTTTGTGCAATTTTGCCACAAGCGCTTGTATGAGTGCTGTAATACTTATGGTTTCGTCAATGGTCATGGGCACATCGCAAATCCTGACTTCCAAGGTTGGAAAAAACGGATGGACCCGAATGTCCCACCATATTTTTTTTGGGTTATTGATACACTTTGTTTTGACCAGAAGATTGACATAGTTTTCATAATCGGTAAGATTGTCAAAAACCCCAGGAATTCCCGTTCTTGGGAATTTATCGAATACTTTGGAACGGAAGGATTTGAATCCGGTATTGCGACCTTCCCAAAACGGGGAGTTTGTGGATAAGGCATATAAATGTGGCAAAAAATAACGCATGCCATTGGTTATGTGCAAAGCCAGGGCTTTATCTGGAACACCAACATGCACATGAAGGCCAAAAATCAAATTGGAACGTGCGGCATCCTGAAGTTCGTTCACAATTTCGTCATAACGAGGATTTGGAGTAATCAATTGTTTTTGCCATGCCGAAAACGGATGGGTTCCTGCGGCACCAATTCTGAAACCCAGTCCAGAAGCAATTTCTGAAATTGATTTTCGTAAGTGTGTAATTTCAGTTCGGGCTTCGGCAATGTTATGGCAAATATTGGTGCCCACTTCAACAACCGCTTGGTGCATTTCGGCCTTGACCTGCTCATTAAGTTGTTTTTCTGCCTCAACAACAATTTTTTGGTCATGTGATACCAGTTCTCTGGTCTCGGGGTCGATGACCTGATACTCTTCCTCTATGCCTATGGTGAACTTCATGCTTTGGATGGTTTTAATGAATTTTTTAACCTATAAATTGGTCTCTAACAAACATTCCCCAAGTTAAGTTCACTTTTCCTTGTTTATAAGCTTTCGCTTTTTCAATCGCCATATTGGCAGCGTTTTCTACGATCCAATCAAAATTGGCCTGACCAACTGAATGCACATCGGCATCCGGTGCAGGATTACAGAAATCGATGGCATAAGGAATGCCGTCACGTATGGCGAATTCAACCGTATTGAAATCGTAGCCCAAAGCTTTATTTAACCGAATACAATATTTTTTCACCAAATCCAGAATCTCTTGTTTCACGGGTGGGGCATCAATCACATAGCGCAAATGGTGTGGGTTGCGAGGTTCGTACTGCATGATGTGCACATTGTCGGTATTCAAAACATAGCATCTGAAATATTCCGTAAAGTTGATTTCTTCCTGAAGCATCATGACCAAATGTTCGGTTTCACCGTGTTTTGCCCACAAATCTTCTGGATTGTCCACTCGGTACACACTTTTCCAACCGCCACCATCGTGGGGTTTCATATAGGCAGGAAAGCCAATGGTCTTGAACATGTGTTCCCAATTGAATGGGAATTTCATGTTGCGGAACGAATTTTCATCGGTATTTGCCGGTCGGTGCGATGTTGGCAATAAAAACGTTTTAGGCACGGGAACACCCACTTTTTCGGCCAAGGCATTATTGAAAAACTTTTCATCGGCACTCCACCAAAATGGGTTATTGATTACGGCAGTACCCGAAATGGCAGCATTTTTTAAATAGGCTCTGTAAAACGGGACATCTTGTGAAATGCGATCAATGATGACTGCATACTCTGTTGGTTTGGCCTGTTCCACCATATCGATACTTACCGCTTCCGCCTTTATGTCACGGATTCCCTTTGAATTGACGCGGTCGATAAATGCCTGGGGAAATGTATTTTCCTGACCGAATAAGATGCCTATTTTTTTCATAATCTTAAGGTTAGTTATTTATAGTTTTGAAAGGTAATGCGGAAACATTTGTCTCCAAATTGGCCAATCG
>DASWKU010000484.1:0-8846 GCA_036396455.1 Flavobacteriaceae bacterium | reverse complement strand
TTTTGCACGTTCTTTTTTGTATGTGATTGAATTGTCCTCAAAAGTTTTATCTCTTTCCAAATCCTGTGGAATCTGAAAAACTCCCATTCCGCCAACTTTTAAAACACGATATAGTTCCTGCATGGCTTTGGTGTCGTCAGGAATATGTTCCAACACATGATTGCAAAGAATGACATCAAAAGAACCGTCTTCAAAAGGAAGATTGCAAATATCGGCCTTGACGTCAGCCAATGGCGAATTAAGATCGGTTGTAGTATAGTTTAAATTTGAAAGGCTTTTAAAGCGTTTGTAAAAAGCCTGTTCAGGCGCAAAATGTAAAACCTTGAGCTTTGCCGTGAAAAAATCGGTTTCATTTTTAAGGTATAACCAAAGAAGCCTGTGGCGTTCTAGACTTAAGGTTGAAGGTGAAAGCACATTTTTTCTGGTTTTAATGTAGCCGTAATCTAAAAATGCCCTAAAACTTTTCCCGTCAATTGGGTCTGTATAGGTATTTCCTTTTAAAAAAAAAGCTAAAAAAGGTCTTGCAGTATAACTCAGACGTATTAAAAATGGTCTGGGCAAAAAGTTCAATAAGACACGAATTACACTAATTTTCACTAAATTTGTTTTCAATTCTTTTTAATTACAGTACCACCCTTTTATAAGTCAGGCTATCTTCTCCAAAATTTACCAAAAGAGCCAATTTTAATTTTGAAGCCGCTAAATAATTAAGGGTCTGTTTAATATGACTATCTGTTAATTCTGCGATAGCTTTTATTTCCAAAATTATTACACCATCAATTACAAAATCAGCAAAGTAATGATGTGGAAGCAAGTTTCCTTTGTAAGCAATATTAAAGCGTTCTTCTCGGGAATAATTAATATTTATTTTTCTGAACTCAATTTCAAGTGCATCACCATAAATTATTTCACTAAATCCTTTGCCCAATTCACTATGCACTTCCATACAAGCTCCAATAATTTTATAGGATTCCTCCTTATATAAAAGTTTATTCACAGTAATTGGTTAGTGTTAATTAGTGAAATTAGTGTCTATAATCTTCGTTAGTGTCAATTGGTGAAATTAGTATCTATAATCTTCCCTAACAGGGCTAAAAATGTCCACGACTTTACAATCGGTCAGCGCACGGGCACTATGCACAATGTTTGAAGGAATCAACGTGATGACACCGGGTTTCAAAATTTGGGTTACGCCGTCAATGGTCATTTCCAATTGGCCTTCGGTGATTTGTGTGGTTTGCTCGTGGAAATGGGAATGTGCGGGTAAAATGGCCCCTTTTTCAATATCCACAAAACCAATGGTCATGGCATCGGTATGAAAATAGCGGCCTTTAATTCCTGGTGCAAGTTCCCGTTCCTTAATTTCTGAAATTACGTTTTGCATGGTTTATAATACTAATTGATGTTGTCTAAATTCGTTTTCTTCATCACTTTCAATGCCCAAAGCTTCATAAATGTAGGCAAATGTGGAAAGCAATTCAGGTTTTCCATTGACAAGTGCAACATTGTGTTCAAAATGTGCACTAGGCTTGTTATCCAAAGTTGTTATGGTCCAACCGTCCTGGTGCTGTTTCACGCGATGCGTTCCCATATTGATCATGGGTTCAATGGCCACGACCATGCCTTCAATAAATTTTTTACCACGACCACGTTTGCCATAATTTGGCATTTCTGGATCTTCGTGCATGCTGCGTCCCAATCCATGGCCAACCAATTCACGTACCACACCGTAACCATGGCTTTCACAAAAATTTTGAATGGCATAACCCACATCACCAACACGATTGCCAAATTTAAACTCCCTAATGCCAACATATAAGGATTCCTTTGTGACGTCCAAAAGTTTTTGGGTTTCAGGATCGATTTCGCCCACAGAAAATGTATAGGCATGATCGCCATAAAAACCATTTTTCAAAGCGCCACAATCAATGGAAATGATATCACCTTCTTTTAATGGCTCATGGGTTGGGAAACCATGTACCACCTGGTCATTGGGGCTCATACAAAGTGTGTTTGGAAAATCGTAAAGGCCCAAAAAACCAGGTATGGCTCCGTGCTCTCTAATGAATTCCTCTGCCAATTTATCCAATTTTAATGTAGTAACACCGGGTTTGACTTCCTTGGCGAGCATTCCCAACACTTTTGATACAATCAAAGCGCTTTCGCGCATGAGCTCTATTTCCTCTTTTGTTTTAATCTCAATCATGAAAAAAAATATGGGCAAAGATACTTAAAATTAAAATGGTTTTCTTTTTTAGGAATATGACTTTTGACAGTTTTTGAATCACATTTATTAAATAATTTTGAATTATGTATAAATCCGTAAACGCTGAAAAGGCGGTTAAAATAGTTAAATCCAATCACAGGGTCTATTTGCAGGCTGCTGCAGCTGCACCTCAAGTACTGATCAGGGCATTGTCGGCAAGACATGAAGAATTAAGAAATGTTGAAATTTGCCAATTGCACACCGAAGGGGATGCCCCTTATGCCAATCCGGAATTAAGGGACAGTTTTCATGTCAATTCCTTTTTTATAGGAAAAAATATTAGGCACACCCTACAGGCAGGCAATGGGTCGTACACGCCTGTTTTTTTGAGTGAACTTCCTTTATTGTTTAAGCGGGGTATTATCAAACTTGATGTTGCATTTATCCATGTGTCACCACCAGATAAGCACGGTTACTGCAGTTTGGGAGTTTCTATTGAAGCCACTTTGGCCGCTATTGATAGTGCCACCTATGTAGTGGCACAGGTGAATAAACAAATGCCACGAACACACGGTGCTGGAATTATTCACTGTTCAGAGATTGACATATTTGTGGATTGTGATGAACCTATCCCAGAACATCACATGCCTAAACCAACCGAAATTGAAAATAAAATTGGTGATTACGTAGCCAATTTAATTGAAGACAGAAGTACACTTCAGATGGGTGTTGGAACAATTCCGAATGCTGTTTTAACACGATTGACCAATCATAAAGATTTGGGTTTGCATACCGAAATGTTTTCTGACGGGGTCATTGACCTCATTTTAAAAGATGTGATCAATGGCAATTTTAAGGGCGTGAATAGAGGCAGGGCTTTGGCGACCTTTTTATTGGGATCTAAGCGGTTGTATGATTATGTAGATGATAATCCCTTTATAGAAATGCGTGGCTCAGACTATGTAAATGATGTGTCCATTATCAAACAAAACCCAAAAATGGTGGCTATTAATTCTGCCATTGAAGTGGATCTCACAGGTCAAGTTTGCGCCGATTCCATAGGTACAAAACTGTATTCAGGTGTAGGAGGACAAATGGATTTTATTAGGGGTGCCTCCTTGAGTGAAGGCGGAAAGGCCATCATCGCTTTGCCATCGGTAACCAAAAAAGGGATCAGCCGCATTGTTCCCAATTTAAAACCGGGTGCCGGAGTTGTAACCACGAGGGCGCACGTACATTACGTGATTACTGAATATGGTATCGCCAATTTATATGGAAAAACCATAAAAGAAAGGGTGAAAGCTTTGGTGAACATTGCACATCCCAATCATAGAGAAACTATCGATAGACAATATTTTGAATTGATTAAAGGATGATTACCTTTTCAAAAAAGAAAAGAAGCTCTTTTTAGGTTGACCTTTTATATGGGGTTTTTCTTTGGCAATCATTTGGTAAATTTCTCCCCAACCTTGAAAACCTCCTAAATTTCTGTCATCGATAAATAAATCGGCATAAATTTTTCTGCTATGGTTGGTGTCAAATTCTTCTTCGGGAAAACTTTTGTTTACGGCATAAAAATGAATGCCGTTTTCTTCACAAAATGATACCGCTTCATCCAATTTAGAACCATATCGATAGGTCCATAAAATTAATCTGTGCCCATCTTCCTGTAACCGTTTAAGGGTTTCGAATGCGAAAAGTTTTGGTTTACCTATTTTGGGGTAGGCATCTTCAACTATGGTTCCGTCAAAATCTATGGCAACAATTAATTTATCCTGAAAATTCATTCATAACATTTTGGTATTGTAAATGTACAATAAATAAATATTTTGAAATCGGCATTACACCAGTGCTTTACGGGTCATGACACTAGGTTGTTCAATTCCCATCAATTTCAATATGGTAGGCGCAATATCTCCTAAAATACCGTCTTTAACTGCTAATTTGTCTTTATCGATGAGAATGATTGGAACAGGATTGGTGGTGTGGGCCGTGTTTGGAGAACCATCTGGATTGACCATGGTTTCACAATTGCCATGATCGGCTATTAAAATGGTGGAATAGTTATTCTCCAATGCTGTAGTGATGACATCTTTAACACAGGCATCAACTGCTTCGCAAGCTTTTATGGCCGCTTCCATAACGCCGGTATGCCCTACCATGTCACCATTTGCAAAATTGAGACATACAAAATCCACCTCGCCTTTTTTAAGTTCAGTAACAAGGGCATCACGTAATTCAAAGGCACTCATTTCAGGCTTTAAATCGTAAGTGGCTACTTTAGGAGAGTTTCTCAAAATTCGGGTTTCTCCTTTAAAAGGCGTTTCACGACCTCCTGAAAAGAAAAATGTGACATGCGGGTATTTTTCAGTTTCGGCAATCCGTATTTGTGTTTTATGATGCTTTTCCAAAACTTCACCAAGGGTCTCGGTTAGATTATCCTTTTCAAAAATCACTTTGATTCCCCTAAAAGATTCATCATAATTGGTCAAGGTTACATAATACAAATCGAGTTTGTGCATGTTTTGCTCATGAAAATCGTTTTGGGTCAAAGCTTCGGTTAGTTGCCTTCCTCTATCTGTCCTGAAATTGAAAAAAATAACCACATCGCCATTCTTGATTTTTGTTACGGGTTGGTTATTGGCGTCAACCATGATTATAGGTTGAATGAACTCATCGGTAATATCTTGATTATAGCTATTTTGAATCGATTCAGTTGCATTTTTAGAATGTTTCCCAATACCATTTACCATAGCATCATACACCAATTTTACACGTTCCCAACGTTTGTCCCTATCCATGGCATAATAACGGCCTATGATGGTGGCCAATTTTGTGTTGGTATTTTGGATATGGTTTTCAAGAGAGGTTACAAAGCCGAATCCTGATTTTGGATCCACATCTCTACCGTCAGTAAAGGCGTGAACAAAAGATTGTTGAACGCCAAAATCATTGGCGGCATCAATCAATCCAAATAAATGATTGATATGCGAATGCACGCCACCATCGCTTAACAATCCTAAAAAATGGACAGGCTTGTTGTTGTTTTTGGCATATTGAAAGGCCTCCAAAAGCACTTTTTCTTTGGAAAGGGTTTTGTTTTCAATGGCCAAATTAACTTTTACAAGATCTTGATAGACAATGCGCCCTGCTCCTAGGTTCATGTGCCCCACTTCGCTATTTCCCATTTGGCCTTCGGGCAAACCGACATGTAACCCATCGGTTCTTAGACTGGCATTTGGGTAATTTTGGTATAATGAATCTATAAAAGGCGTATTGGCATTGTCAATGGCCGAAACTTTAGGGTCGGGAGATTTTCCCCAACCGTCAAGAATCATCAAGATTACTTTTTTGTTCATGGTCTACAATTCATTTGATAGTACAAAGATAAAATTTTAATACGGTTCAATGTTAAAAATTGAAGGCCAAACCAAAACGGCTTATCAATTATATAAAATTGTGATTTATATGTCAAAAAAATTATTGAATTTGCAAATTGACAGGCCAATTTGTTAAAAGTTAAAAAAATGTTATTTATAAGTTTTAGTGCAACAATTTAAGATTGTTGACGTCTTTTTAATACAGTCAAAAAACAAATCAATCCTTTAAATTCTTTCATCATGAGAAAAACTGTATTAATTATTGCTGTTGCATTGGGCCTTACAGCACCAACTTTACATGCGACTAACCGAACCTTAACTTCAAACAATTCCTTTGAAGTTGTTACTGCATCTGAACTTACTCCTTTTTGTTTAGCCATTGTTAAAGGTGATTTTGAAGCCGTTAAAAAACTTATTGAACTTGGCACCAATGTTAATGAAGTATCCCTTGGCTTAACGCCGGCAATGTATGCTGCTAAATTCAATAAGGTTGAAATCCTTGAGCTTTTGGTAAAACATGGTGCCGATTTAAGAAAAAAATCGGATAAAGGATTTACTGCTAAACGCTACGCCCAACTCTCCAATGTCAAGGAGGCAATGGCCTTTTTTGAAAGTTTAGAGTCTTAAATGACTGTCAAGAAGGCTGTTTGAAAAAGTTTAGAAATTAGGACTTGTCATTCTGAACGAAGCGAAGAATCTTTTATACAGATAGATTAGGTTTTTCTTCCGAATTCTCGGGACACAAATGACAATAAATTATTTTTTTTAAACAGCCTCTTTTTATGGTTACATCTCCCTCTTTTTTAAAGCATCATTTTTCCGATTAAATTATTATATTCACTCAAAAATTTTTGCGTGGCATTCACTTTTAAAATTATAGAAAAATCGGAAATCAATTCCATCATTCCCTTGGTTCAAAAGTTGACCAATTATAAATATTCTGATGATATCTTAAAGGAAAGATTTGCCGAAATGGTAACCCAAAATTATGAATGCGCCGGCGTTTATGAAGGTGAAAAATTAATTGGTGTTTCCGGAATGTGGTTTTGTACCCGTCATTATGCTGGAAAAAGCATGGAAGTTGACCATGTTTACATTGATGATGGTTATAGAAGCCATGGATTGGGCAAACAATTTTTTGGTTGGATTTATGACTATGTCAGGGCTAAAGGTTACAATTCCGTTGAGCTCAATACCTATGTGCAAAACTATCCGTCCCACAAATTTTACTATAACGAAGGGTTTGAAATTTTAGGCTATCATTTTTTTAAAAAGCTGTGAACACTTTTTATTTTAACGCGAATAATGTATAGGCAAAAAGCCCATCCCGATTGTTCGGGATTCTGTTCCTCAACCCTTAAAGGGTGGAAAAATTCTTTGTTAAACAACCAGAATCCAAAAAATCCTTGCCCTTTAGTCCCGATAGCTATCGGGAAGGGTAAGAGGATTTTCGACATCAAATTGCTATTCCATTATTCATGTTATTTTAAATAATTGAGCTCGATTTCAGGCTCAACTTCATAAGGTTCCTTTTCGTATTCAAAAATTCTGGCCGTTAAAGTTCCCTTTAAAATAATGGAATGCTCCTTAACATCAAGCCAACTTCCTTCCCTTAAGCCCACAACAGGTTGCGTATTAAATTTATGGAATTCCTTTATTCGGGTAGCCCGGGTTTCTCCCATGTGCTTGCTCTGTGAATCTGGGTCCAAGTAATGCGGATTGATATTAAAAGGCACAAAACCAAAGGCTTTAAAACTTGACGGGTAAATTATGGGCATGTCGTTGGTGGTTCCTATGGTCAATCCACAAATGTTGCTTCCAGCACTTGTGCCCAAATAAGGAGTGCCGTTATTGACCGCTTCCTTGATCACTTCCATAAGGTTGTTTTTATAAAGTTGGTGTACCAAAACAAAGGTATTCCCACCGCCAATAAAAATGCCTTTTGCGTTATTAACTGCTTCAACAGGGTCATTAAATTCATGAATTCCTTTTACATGTTTACCAATTTCTGAAAAGGCTTTGGCCACATTTGCCGTATAATCATTATGGTTGATACCTCCTGGTCTGGCATAAGGAACAAAGAGAATATCTTCTGTTTTTTTAAAAAGAATTTTTAAATCGTGTAAGAGGTATTCCAAATAACCGCTCCCGTGAACCGTGGATGTACTTGCAACAATAAGGTGTTTCATCTCAATGTATTTGCAGTAAATTTAGATAAACGTATCATTTAACAAAAGTTTAAATGGATTTTGCAATTTATTTAAGAAAGAAATGCCTTTCTTTAATTACCTAACCAGTCAATATGGAGAAACCATTACTTTATTTATGCTTGTTTTTCAATGCGCTTGCTCTGAATGCCCAAGACATGGACATTATAGGCAAAGTAGTTGCCGAAGGGGACGATGTAGAAGGTATTCATATTATCAACAAAACAGCCAATAAGTTTACCATTACAGATACAAGCGGAGCGTTTACCATACCGGCAAAACTCAACGATACCATTCTGGTTTCTGGAATTAAATACAAACATAAAGAGGTGATTGTTAATGACCTTATCATGCAATCCAAACACATGACCGTCTATTTGGAAGAACATATTTATCAACTGGATGAAGTTTTGGTAGGAAAGTTTTTGACAGGCGATTTGCGTTCGGATATTTTGAACACCAAGATTAAGCATGATGTGAATTTTTATGATGTGGGCATTCCCGGATATACCGGCAGACCATTGACCCAAAAAGAAAGACGTTTGTTTGAAGCCGACCACGGTAAAATGCTCACAGTTTTTCAAAATGGGTTAATAAACATCAATATTCATAAAATTTTAAACCGGATTTCTGGACGAACAAAAAAATTAAAAAATATTGTGAGGTTGGAAGCTTTGGATGTTTGTATGAACAGGGCAAAATCTGAATTTTCTGAAGCCATATTTGGCAATTTGGCAATTGAGGACCATTTAAAAACCGATTTTTTTTACTATGCTTCAGAAGACGCAAAATTTATGGAACTGTGCCAACAGGACAATGGAATGGCCATGTTTGAATTTTTGGTGGAGAAGCTTATGAATTATAAAGAAAACCAAGTGGAGGGCAAAGATTGACCTTGCCTAAAATATCTGTGTACATGACAAAAATTCAATTTCAATAACTCCTCGCTTTGTTGCCCCGGCCCTAAAGGGTGCAAATCGAGGAAAATCAGGCTCCCTTTAGGGTTGGGGTCATACTGATTTTCCGATTAAATTGTTCTAAAAACAATTTTTT
>DASWKU010000483.1:0-3311 GCA_036396455.1 Flavobacteriaceae bacterium | reverse complement strand
AGTTAATAACCAATGTGTGGCATAAGGTGTTACTTTTTTAGACTCAAAAAACTTACTATCTTCATCATTATTATTTTCTGGAAAAGTCTTATAAATAGATTCGTAATGATAGACAGGTAGCGAATAATGGTACACTTTACCATCTGTTGTGGTAATTCTATATGCCCCAATTCCTTCATCGTTCAATAAGTTAGTATATCGAATTGGGCTTCCTCCTCTATAAAATGCTTCTGACTTGGGTTTAATAAACCAGCCCTTTGTATTTCCTTCAATAATATTTTTATTTGTAAATGTTTCAATAAAATTTCCATCTCTTTTTCTATTTCCTCTATTTTTTAAATCACCATCAAAAGTATTACTGTTTATATAGGTATTATCATTTGAAGTATTAATACTTTTGGCTTCTACATCATTTTCTATCTTAATATCACCATTAAGATTAACTAAGTGAGAAAAATCAAAATCACCTGAACTTGTTCTTAAAAAAGAACTATTTACATTATCAAAATAAAAATTTATTTTATTTCCTAGTTTATAATCATCTTGATTGGAAAAATTATCTTCAAAATTACTTACTGAAACAACTGTATTATATCCACTAGAGTAATTGTCACTTTTTTCATAAAAATTCTTATTAACTAATGTTATTTCATCAAAAATTTTAGGAGATATCGTTCCTCCTATCCCTTGCCCTGAAACAGAATAATTATCATAGTTTGGGAGCGAAATATAGGGGTGGTTAGAAGAATCATAAAAACTATAAACATAAGAAGCATAGTCATCATCATCCGCATAAAATTCTTTTATATCCATTTCTCTAAATGTTTGAGCATCATGTGGCACTGTATTATTAATTCTATAATCAAACGTGTTTAAAATTCCACTTGGCGTCACAACATTATCTTTAAATAGCGAATAACTTACTTTTGTATGTCTATAGCTAGCCCAAAAGAAACCAACATCGATGCTAAATCCTTTATTAGTTGTTTTAATATAATAATCGTCTTTATTAGCACTTGTACTTTGAGATGTTGCCCCATTTCCATTAATAGATAGAGACCCTCCATTGAACGAATTAAAGGAAATTCCAATTCCCGCTTTTTTTGAAAAACCCGTAACTGAAAAACTTTTTGAGCCAAAATCATAACCAAAACTAGCACCCAAACCATTTGGGTTAATTGGTTTTCCTGTATCGGCATTTGTGCCAGAAGGAGAGTAGGTATAATTTAACCCCACACTTGAACCTCCATTAGATGACGCATTATATGATAATGGTCCAGACGATATACCAAATCCAATTCCCTCAGATCCAAAATTAATTGTTTGACCTGCAAAACCAACAACACCTCCCCAGGCTCTATAGCCTCCCCAAGATTTACTTACCCCAAGTGTAATCCCGTTTGGTAAAGTACCTCCAATAGAGAAGGAATAATAATTGGTAGAGCCTCCTTCATCATAGTATAATTCTGAAACTCGAGTTTTTTCCCAATCGTCTGGATAACCGTTAACGGAACGGTTTATAGCCCCAGGGTTTAAAGACCAGCCCAAACCTACCCAAGAAGCTTCTTGCTCCATGGCAATCCCTGCATGGTAAGATAAGGCAATAGGATATCCACCTTCCGGTGAAGGCACATTTAACAACGGCAACACATAACTTAAATCACCCGTTACCAAATTTACCATATCGGTAGCATCTACAGGTTCAAAACTGGCAGCTTCCGGGGCGTTTGGGCCTTGGGCGTGTAGCACGTTTGTTGGTGTTAAAAAACTAAGGATGGCAATTACAAGGACGAAGTACTTTGCCTTTTTTTGGGATGGTGTTTTAATCATGATGGTATTATAATATTTGGTTTTCATTTTTATATTCCCTTCAACAAGCTCAGGGGACAATGGTTTTTAGTTAACAGTGAATGGATCCTAAATGGATCGCCTTGTCTTCATCTTTATCATGGCTTCCAATTTGCACTTCGACAAGCTCAGTGTGACATTCGTTATATGTTATCGTTTTATATTTATAGATTGCTTTGATCGTTTCTCTCTTTCGCAATGCCTCCCTTCGACAAGCTCAGGATGACAAATCGTTTAAAAATTCAATTTTGGTTCGTTATTCAATTTATCCGTTGGTACTTTAAATTTCACCTCACCGGTGTACAGTCCTAAATCCTGTACGGTAAAGTTTAAATAGTCTTCCTTTAAATGCTTTTCATCCCTGGGGTACACAAACATGATGGTGGTCGCCCTGCTCATGCCGTACATGCGGGGGTATATAAAGTCCGCCATTTCCAAGGTGTCCTTGCTTGGGGTGTATACATGTACCTTTTCGTTCATTCCAAATGCCAGCTCGTTTACCATGGCTCCGAACTCGTTCCTGTTCTTTGGGGCGGTGCTCAACAGTTCCTGGTTGTTCTGGCTCATGCTTAAATTGAAATACATGTATTTGCTATATTTTTCTCTTAATTCTTTTATTTGTGCCGAGCTTGGAGAAGCATCTCCCAGTTCCTGGTTTACCAAAGCGTCCGTGGGACGGTACATGAGGGTATAGTCCACCCCGTTTATGGTTTTGTGCTGGGTGTAGCCGTTGGTCTCGTCCTTTATATAGTCCAACATAGCGGTCTCGTTGTTGAATGTTTTTTGATTGCAACTGGAAAGGAGGAGTATAAATGGTATGGTTATGACCGAGGTCGGGAGACGGAAGGTTGAAGTCCGAAGTCGGGAGAGGGAAGTCCGAAGTCCGAAGACCGTAGTTGGAAGTTGGAAGAAGTCCAAAGAGTGAAGTCCAAAGTTTGAAATTCCCGTTTGCAGCCTGATATTGTTGATTATATTTCTTATTGTCCGTCTCATTGTATCTTTTTTTTAAAAGCAACCATCATGTTCATCAATTGGTAGGAATCGCTATAAAATATGTCGAACTCCTCTTTCGTAATATAGTTTCGGCGGTGCGGTTTATACAGGCAGGTGACAACCTCTGCCAATGACCGAATCGAATAGCCCAGGAATTTCCTGAATTCCGGATTGGATTGCCCAATGGATCCTTCCGCAATATTTAAGGCAATGGAACCAACGCTCCTGGGGATTTGGGACGACAAATCGTACCGCTCCTTTTTGGGAAACTTATTTGACATGGTATTGATATCCTCTCCCAAAGCCATGTCCTTTTGCCAGATCACTGATTTTTCGAACTTAAAACTCATGCTTATCTATAATTATATGACTCCCTACTTCCTACTACTGAACTTCCATCTCCCGTCTTCCGTCTCCCGTCTTCCGTCCTCCATCTACTTCCCCTCAAACTCCGCATTGAGCCCTTTTAA
>DASWKU010000482.1:0-5732 GCA_036396455.1 Flavobacteriaceae bacterium | reverse complement strand
TCAAAGGCCAACGAATTTTTAATTGGAAAGCCTCCACCAATGTTAAGGCTGTCCAATGACGGGCAAATGTGCTTTAAGCTTGTATAAACTTTCATACATTTTGAAAGTTCGTTCCAATAATACGCATTGTCCCGAATTCCGGTATTGATAAAAAAATGGAGCATTTTAAGCTTTACTTTTTTGTTGTCCTTAACCTGACGGTTATAAAATGGGACAATGTTTTTGTACCCAATCCCCAATCTGGAAGTATAAAACTCAAATTTTGGCTCCTCTTCCGAAGCAATTCGGATACCAATATTAAACTTACCCTTTATTTTTTGTGAAAGCAACTCAATCTCTTCGTAATTATCAATGATGGGAATACAGTTTTTATGGCCGCTATTGATCAATTGCGCTATGTTTGTAACATATTGCGCTCTTTTAAAGCCGTTACAGATGACATACATTTGATTTGTGATCTTTCCTTCGGCTTTCAATCTTTCAACAATATCAATATCGAAGGCCGATGAGGTTTCTATATGGATATCGTTTTTAAGCGCTTCATTTAAAACATGTTTAAAATGCGAGCTTTTGGTGCAATAACAGTAACTGTATTTGCCTTTATATCTATTTTTTTTTCTGGCTTTTGCAAACCATGCCTTGGCCCTATTGATATTATTTGAAATTTGAGGAAGATAGGTAAACTTTAATGGCGTTCCGTAATCTTCTACTAGTTGCATCAAATCGATATCGTGAAATTGCAAGTGTCGATCTTCAAGTTTGAATTCTTCCTGTGGGAAATAAAAGGTTTGATTGATTAAATCAATATATTTTGTATTCATTATTAGATGTTAGTGTTTAAACAAAATTATTATTTTATGACTAATATTGAATATCAAATTCGTATTTGTGTACGTGTAGTAGGCACAAAAACATTCCTGTATTGGCTGGCAGAAATTACATATTTAGAAGCCTTTTTCAAACTTCTTTTACCTATTAAATAAGCTTCTTTTGAATATAATGCTATAAATTTCAAAAGATTGAACTTAAGAATATGTATCATTAGGCTCAGTTGTTGCTATTACAAATGAAATATAAAAAAATTAATTTCAAGCTTTTTTTATTTTTTTTTTCGACTAAAGCATCTTTAGGGTATTGATTTCCTGTTGCGTCAAATGCTTCCAATGACCACGTGGAATATCTTTTTTTGTGAGGTGCCCAATGGCAACACAATCCAAACGGACAATTTCATATTTTAAATGCTCAAATATTGTTCGGATGACATTGTTGCCCGTCTGTTTCAGTTTCAGGCCAATTTCTTTTTTTGAAGCTCCTTCAATATAACTTATTTCTTCAATAAAAATTTGTTCGCCTTCTATTTTTATGCCTTCTTGAATGCTTTTAAAATCCTCAAATTTCAAGTTTTTATCCAGTTCAATATGGAACAATCTGGCAATTCCATTTTTAGAGTTTGTAAACTTTCTTACGATGGTCTCGTCATTGGTAAACAACAATAATCCCGTAGCTTTCCTGCCCAATCGGCCAATGGGTTTGATGCGGGAACTCGTGGCATTGGCGACCAAATCCATCACGGTTTTGCCCTTGCTTTCACTTGTGGTCGTTGCAAATCCTTTAGGTTTATTCAATAACACATAGGCTTTTTTCTCAGGGTTGATACGGGCACCGTCAAAACGGACATCATCTTCAAGTTTTACCTTATAGCCCATCTCGGTAACTACTTTTCCGTTAACCGTAACCAATCCCGTTGCAATATTTACGTCGGCCTCTCTACGAGAGCATATCCCTGAATTTGCAATGTATTTGTTCAACCGAATCTCGTCAGGATTGGATGGTGTCATTGGAGGCACCGTTTTCTTTCTTATGGGTGCATTCCCCCTCGAAAAACTACTGCTTTTGTCATATTTTCCACCCCTGGCCGAAATTTTATTCTGCCCACTACCATTACTTCTACCTGATGGCCTTCCCCTTCTATCACTGCCTTGATGTCTGCTCATAATTTTATTTTTTGCAAAGATATAGGATATTTATCCCCTTAACTAATGAAAACAATTTTATTCAAAACCAAAGAAATGTCTATTAGAGGTATACTCAGTACTCCCGAGACAATTATAAACTTTAAAATGTTATGAAGCAGCAAATAATGGGGTTTACTGTTTGATTTCCAAAGCAATATTAAAAACACCATCAATAAAATAAGACTCAAAAAAAAGAAATAGGTCATTTTGCCAATGTGAAAATGAAATAACAAAAAATAGGTTGGCACCAAGGTCACGATAACCAAAGCCGTAAGCATATATTTTGAAACCCGTTCTCCATAAACTATGGGTATGGTCCTATAATTTTGAATAAGGTCACCTTTAATATTTTCTAAATCTTTTGTGAGTTCGCGCATCGAAATGATCAGAAACAAAAACATGGCATGTACAAAAATAACATGCTCAAAATTTTTGTAATAGATAAAGACTATGAAAAAAGGAGTAATGGTTAAAACTGCCGACGTTAGATTGCCTATAAATGGCATTTTTTTTAATTTATGGGAATACAACCAAATTGCGAAAATGTAGACTGAAAAGAAAATAACCGCTCTAAATGACACATAACTTGACATGATTACGGCCAAAAAGTTTAACACAAAATAGAACGAAAGTTTTGTGTTTTGACTTACAAGCCTATCCAGCATCGATTTTTGGGGACGATTGATCAGGTCTTTTTCAGAATCATAAAAATTGTTGATGATATAACCCGCAGCAATCACTAATGAAGAGGCCAATACCAACATCAATAAATTAAGGTCGAAAACCACCATCCTTAACGGCTTATTATGGGCCAAAATAAATATGGAGGTCAAATATTGTGCAATAACAATTATTAAAATATTATAGCCCCTGACCACAGAAAACATGCTAAAAAACTTTAGCATAAGATGTTTTTGTTTTCTGGAAAACATAATGCAGATTTAGAAATTATAAACGACTTCCAGTTTATAATCCTTAAGAGAGAATCTAGCTTTTTCGATATCCTCGGTAAACCCAAGAATATAACCTCCACCACCTGAACCACATAATTTTAAATAATAATCATTGGTCTCAATTCCCTTTTGCCAAAGTTCGTGAAACTGCTGGGGGATCATGGGCTTAAAGTGGTTCAATACAACTTTGGACAGTTTTTTGGTGTTGCTGAACAACGACTTGATATCGCCTTTCAAAAAATCTTCAACACAGGCATCGGTGTGTTTTATAAACTGGTTTTTAAGCATTTTCCTGAACCCTTTTTGTTTCATGTTTTCCATAAAAATGCTTACCATAGGCGCCGTTTCACCCATGATGCCACTATCCAATAAAAATACTGCACCTTTACCTGAAGTCATTTGGGAAGGAATTCCAGTCGCTTCAATATTGTCCTTGGAATTGATTAAAATAGGAATACTTAAATAACTGTTCAGGGGATCCAATCCCGAGGATTTTCCATGGAAAAAAGCTTCCATTTCAGAGAAAATACTTTTAAGCTTCAATAACTTTTCACGAGTTAAATTTTCTAAAACCGTGATTTTATGTTCAGCATATTTATCATAAAATGCCGCAACTATGGCTCCGCTGCTTCCTACACCGTAGCCTTGCGGAATGGACGAATCAAAATACATACCAGCATCAACATCTTGCTTTATGGACACAAAGTCAAATGTTACCAGTTTTGGGTCAATGGTTTCCAAATAAGAGACAAAGCGTTTTAAATTCCTATTTGATTTTTCAGAAACTTCTGTAGGGGTGTCAGCTACTTTTAAAGCCCCTTTATAAAAATTATAGGGAATAGATAACCCTTTTGAATCCTTAATGATACCATATTCACCGAAGAGTAAAATTTTAGAGTAAAAAAGAGGTCCTTTCATTTCAATTTAATGAAAATTTAATAATGCAAAATTAACAATTATTCTTTGGATGATTTTACAATACTAACCAATAATCTTAACATTTCCTGCGATTTGGGTTTATATTTTTCAAATTCGTCTAAATTCAAAAAATCTGTAGCGTGAAGTAAATCTATCCAGTAATCCGTTTCGTTGGCTTCTTTTAAGCTGACAGACATTTTGTTTGTGAAGTCTGGCTTGCTTTGAGCAAATTCTGCCTCCCTAACATTGGCACCAATTGATGTTCCAGATTTCAATAATTGTCTTGACATTACAAATTCCTTTTTGTTGTATGCCAAATTTTTGTAGAGATTGACAATTTCAACAGCAAAATCAAAACTCTTGTCTTTAATGATGTTTGGTTTCATCTGTTTAAATTTCATTGTATACTTCGGTCAGATGGAATGCCCTGATAACCATATCGGTCGGTTTGCCCCGAGGCTTCGGGGTTAATGGGCATTTCATAATGAATAATTTAAGTTTATCTTTCTAAAAATAAACAATTTAATTCTTCATTCTTCATTTTTAATTATTCATTAATCGAGCGCCCATACCAATTTCGTCGCAAATATAGTGTCCGTTTTCACAATATGCAACCAACTCGTTTTTAATAAATCCCAAAATGGCATTGGCATCCTGTTTTGGATAAAGCACATGAACATTGGCTCCAGCATCCAAGGTAAAACCAATGGGCAACCTTGTCCTATTTCTGAAATCCCAAATTTTATTAATTATTTTTAAGGTATTGGGTTTCATGAGGATGAAATAGGGATTGCTCGTCATCATCATGGCATGAAGCGTTAAGGCTTCTTTTTCGATTATGGCAATAAATCCATCCAAATCTCCAGATTCCAAAATGGGTTTTAAATTTTCAAGATGACTATTTGCCTGTTGAAACCGTGCTTTGGCAAAGGGGTGATTGTGCATTAAATCATGACCAACCGTACTGCTCACCTGCTTTTCACCTTCATCGACCAAAAGAATCGTATCCTGATATGCTTTAAAATTTTCATGGACTTTATAGGGATATTTTATGGCGAATAAATTTGAACTTCCTTCTATCACATCCGTTTTACCCCAAACCATAATATCGCCCTCAATACTCCTACACGCACTACCGGAACCCAATCGTGCCAAAAATGATGCTTTCCGCTTTAAATAGTTTTTATCCAAATCTGCTATTTCCTGCATATTAAAATTTCTTATAACGTTTTCTTTTTCGATCTCTACCAAACACAATGCCAATGCACTCATTCCACTTGCAGAAGAAGCAATACCCGAACTATGTGGAAATGTGTTGGAAGTTTCAATGACAAAACGATAATCTCTTAAAAATGGCAAAAACAACTCAATTCTTTTAAAAAACGTCTCAATTTTTGGTTTGAAACCATCCCTTTTTTTTCCATCTAAAAACACATCAAATTCAAATTTATTTGAATCTTCCTTTTTTGAAAATGAGAGTGTTGTTATGGTTTTACAATTATTAAGTGTAAAACTAATGGATGGATTTTCCGGAATTTGGTTTTCCCGTTTCCCCCAGTATTTTATGATCGCGATGTTACTGGGCGATTCCCAAGAGATTTTTCCCTGTTCAATCGAGTTTAAATAGGGTAATAAAACAAAATCTTTTTCCGTCATTGCTTGATTTTATGAAGACAAAGATAATAACTTTACCATGGTTTTATAATTTCTTGTGGTTGCCGCAACTTTTAATTTTCGTTCAAAGAAATTGTTGTTGCACTTAGCGTTTCCATAACCTGTTTCCGAAAAAAAATATACACATGCATTGGTAATCTCGAATTCTTCATTGGGATAGCTTATCGTTTTG
>DASWKU010000481.1:0-14258 GCA_036396455.1 Flavobacteriaceae bacterium | reverse complement strand
GGAATTGATTATGTTTATGCCAACCAATTGGAAATTAAAGACGGTGTCCTAACCGGAAACTATATTGGCGATATTGTAAATGGAAATAAAAAAGCGGAATACCTTAAAGAACTAGCAAAAAAGGAAGGTATAGACATCAATCAAACCATTGCGGTTGGTGATGGAGCAAATGACCTACCTATGCTCAATGTTGCAGGTTTGGGAATTGCCTTCCATGCAAAACCAACAGTAAAGGATAATGCACAAAATTCCATATCAAGCATTGGGCTGGATGGCGTATTATATTTGTTGGGTTACCACGACAGGCATATAGATCTAATTGAATGAGCAAATTCAAGATGGAAAGGTTAAAGCATTGAAAATAAATTTCAAAAGATTAAGTCTGATTGTAATCAAGCCATTTTGTTAATTATCTTCTTTATAAATCTATCTTAAAGTCTTTTTTACTTCCTATCAAAAGTAGTATTTTGGCACGATATTTAGTATAATCTAAACTTTGAATAAGCCTATTGTTATATGCGTTATTATAGTCCCCTCATTTCTATCTTAATTTTTACAAATTTTGTTTACTCACAAAACGCTTTAAATCCATTACTTGACAAGAATGTTGAAGGGCAACAAAAATGGGTGGACAGTGTCTACAGTTCCATGAGCTTGAAAGAAAAGATTGGACAACTTTACATGGTTCAGGTGTTTTCCAATCAGGACGACAAACAAAAGGAAAAAATTAAAACCCTAATTACTGAAAATCATGTAGGGGGTGTTATTTATTCTTTGGGCGGTCCAAAACGTCAAGCCAAATTAAACAACGAACTTCAAACCATTTCAAAAATCCCTTTACTTGTAGGTATGGATGCAGAATGGGGATTGAACATGCGATTGGATTCAACCTATGCCTTTCCATGGAATATGACTTTAGGGGCTATAAGGGATAATGCGTTAATCGAGAAAACCGGGTATCAAATAGGGGAGCATTGTAAACGTTTGGGAGTCCATTTTAATTTTGCACCCGTTGTTGATATCAATACCAACCCTCAAAACCCAATTATAGGTAACCGTTCTTTTGGAGAGGATCGTGATAATGTTACCAAAAAAGCTTTGGCTTTTATGAAAGGGATGCAAGACGCAGGTGTGTTGGCCAATGCCAAACATTTTCCTGGCCATGGTGATACCGATACGGATTCACATAAAACATTGCCAACTATCCATTTTAATGAGAGGCGTATTGATTCGGTGGAGCTATATCCATATAAACAGTTGATTAACGAAGGATTGTCCAGTGTTATGGTCGCCCATTTAAATGTGCCCAGTTTAGAACCTAAAGAGGGTTATCCTTCATCCCTATCAAAACATATTGTTACCGATATTTTAAAAGAAAGACTCAAGTTTAATGGCCTCATATTTACAGATGCTTTGAACATGAAAGGAGCCTCAAATTTTAGCGCATCCGGGGATATCGATTTGGCCGCTTTTCTGGCCGGTAATGACATGTTGCTAATTTCTGAAGATGTCCCTGTCGGAATATCAAAGCTTGAAGAAGCATACCTTAATAAAGAAATTTCTGAAGAACGCTTGGCATATTCGGTCAAAAAAATATTGATGGCAAAATATAAAGTGGGATTATATAATTATAAGCCTGTTAAAATAGTGGATTTGGTTGAAGATTTAAATCGTATAAAAGACGATGTGCTTTCTGAAGAAATCATAGAAAGTGCCATTACAGTATTAAAAAATGAACAAAGTATTTTACCTCTTAGACATTTGGAAACCAAAAAGATAGCCTATGTAGAACTTGGTGATGATACGGGGTCGGTGTTTTTGGACGAACTAAAAAAATACACAAGGGTCCATCAAATAACGGCTGAAAAACTGGATGAACTTTTAACCAAGCTTCAAAACTATAATACCGTGATTGTTGGGTTGCATAAGTCAAATGCCAATCCATGGAAAGATTATAAGTTTACCGATAAAGAATTGGTTTGGCTTTATGAAATGGCCAGATCCAATACCGTTATTCTGGATGTTTTTGCCAGACCTTATGCTCTAATGGACTTAAAATCTGTCGAAAATATAAAGGGCATTGTGATGAGTTACCAAAATAGTGATGTAGCCCAACAAAAATCAGCACAGTTATTATTTGGAGCCTTAGAAGCTAAAGGTAACTTACCGGTTTCGGCTGGTGAATTTTTTAAAGTAGGAGCGGGTATATATTATAATGCCATACAATCATTAAGTTATGGCTTACCTGAACGTGTAGGGATGAGTTCCAAAAAACTCTTAAAATTGGATTCCATTGCTAATATGGCCATAAAAGGCAAAATGACTCCCGGAATCCAATTGTTAGTGGCCAGAAAGGGAAAGGTAATTTATAATAAAACCTTTGGCAAACATACCTATGAAGGTGATGAACCGGTTAAGAACAATGATCTTTATGATGTGGCCTCACTCACCAAAATATTGGCAACATTACCACTTTTAATGGAACTTGAAGAAAAAGGGATTGTAAACTTAGATACAAAACTATCTGAAATGATCCCAGAATATCTCCACTCCAATAAAAAAAATGTGACGATAAAGCAGATGTTATCTCACTTTGCCAGATTAAATCCTTGGATTCCTTTTTATACGGCAACTTTGGATGCTTCCAAAAAACCAGATCCAAAATATTATCGCCGAAAATCAAGCCCAATGTTTAATACTAAAGTGGCAGAAGAACTGTATTTAAGGCATGACTACCCCGATACCATTCAAATGATTATAAAAAACAGCGATTTGCTTTCCAGATTACGCTATAGATATAGTGATTTGCCCTATTATATCTTGAAGAAATATATTGAAGGGTTTTACGACAAACCTTTGGACGAATTGGTTCAAGAGCATTTTTACCAATCATTGGGTGCAAACTATACAACCTATAACCCATCAACAGTGTTCAGTGATACACAAATTGTCCCTACAGAAATTGATGATTATTTCAGGTACCAGAAAGTTCAGGGTTATGTTCATGACATGGGAGCGGCAATGCAAGGTGGGGTAGGAGGCCATGCCGGAGTTTTTAGCAATGCCAATGATGTGGCCAAAATTATGCAAATGTATTTGCAAAAAGGGTTTTATGGAGGAAAACGTTATTTAAAATCTGAAACCATTGACAAGTTTAATACGTGTTATTATTGTGACAAAGATAATAGACGGGGAATTGGGTTTGACAAACCTCAATTGAAAGACGAAGGCCCAACTTGTGGTTGTGTTTCATTGACCAGTTTTGGACATTCAGGATTTACGGGAACCTATGCTTGGGCAGATCCTGAAGAAGAAATTGTATATATCTTTTTGGCAAACAGAACCTATCCCAAGGCAGATTCCAACTTGCTCTTAAAAGAAGGTATACGCACTGAAATTCAACGTTTGATTTATGAAGCCATTATAGAATAGATCAATAGGCTGGAATTTTTTGGGATATTATGTATATATTAATCCTTAATAACGACAAAGGTTTTGTTATTTACCGTTGAATATTTAAGAGAAGCAGCAAACTTTAAGTACTTTAAGTACTTTAAACTTTAGACACTTAAAACTTAAAACATGAAAATAGGCATTGTATGTTATCCGACATTCGGCGGAAGTGGAGTTGTGGCCACCGAATTAGGTATAGAATTATCCAAACGCGGGCATGAAATCCATTTTATCACGTATAGCCAACCTGTTAGGTTGGAGTTATTGAGCAATAACGTGCATTATCACGAAGTCAATGTACCTGAATATCCATTGTTTTTATACCAACCTTACGAATTGGCATTGTCAAGTAAATTAGTGGATATGGTAAAACTACATGGAATAGAAATATTACATGTACATTATGCCATTCCACATGCTTATGCCGCCTATATGGCAAAAAAAATGCTGCTTGAAGACGGCATTTTTGTGCCCATTGTGACAACACTTCATGGTACTGATATTACCCTTGTGGGAAGCCATCCATTTTATAAACCAGCAGTTACTTTTAGTATCAACAAATCGGATGCCGTTACTTCGGTGTCCCAAAGTTTAAAAGATGATACCATACGTCTTTTCAATATTAAAAACGATATTGAAGTCGTCCCTAATTTTATAGATATCAACAAACATAAGAATCATTTTACCGATTGTCAAAGAGATATGATGGCCCATGAAAATGAAAAAATAATTACACACATCAGTAATTTCAGAAAGGTAAAACAGATTCCGGATGTCATTAAAATATTTTATAACATTCAAAAGGAAATGCCAGCAAAACTCATGCTGGTCGGTGAAGGTCCTGAACGTGCTAAAGCAGAACAGTTATGTGAAGAATTGGGAATCTCAGACAGCGTTATTTTCTTTGGAAACAGTAACGAAATTGATAAGATTTTATCCTTTAGTGATTTGTTTTTGTTGCCTTCGGTAACTGAAAGCTTTGGTTTGGCCGCTCTAGAGGCCATGGCTTCTGGTGTACCGGTCATTTCAAGCAATACCGGTGGCATTCCAGAGGTTAATATTCAAGGTGTTTCAGGGTTTTTGAGCAATGTCAACGATGTTGAGGACATGTCAAAAAATGCGATATATATTTTGAAAGATCCCCAGATATTATCACAATTTAAAAACAATGCCAAACGTGAATCCAAAAAGTTTGACATTCATAAAGTAGTGCCACAATACGAGGCAATTTATGAAAACACCCTAAAAAAATGTATGCTTTTAAAGTAATCAACTCTATTGTGCAGCAGAAATTTTAAAATCAAAATCTTTACACAGGTCTTATTAAAGCTAACATTCAATGTTTTTTGTCATAAGGTGGGCATTATTAATAATCTCATGAATTTTAATCATTTTTGACTATCACAATTCTTGTGACCATAATAATTTAATAATCAGATACCTTACCCTCCCAAAACTAGCTTTGAAAAAAGTAGATTTACTACCTTTGCAATCTGAATAAAGGCATTATTGTTTAATTTTGCACACTTAAATAAATCAGCATTTAAATTTGAATAAGTATGGGTAAGACATTATTTGATAAAGTATGGGATTCACATGTTGTAAGGAAGATTGAAGGCGGTCCAGACGTGTTTTTTATTGATCGTCATTTTATTCATGAGGTTACAAGTCCTGTGGCTTTTTTAGGTTTAAAGAATAGGGGTTTAACAGTATTATATCCTGAGCGTACCTTTGCTACTGCCGACCATAATACCCCAACCATCAACCAACATTTACCTGTTGAAGACCCATTATCGGCCAATCAGTTAAAAGCCCTTGAAGACAATTCCAACGAATATGGTATAAGCCATTGGGGTCTTGGTCATCAAAAAAACGGAATTGTTCATGTAGTAGGGCCAGAAAATGGTATTACATTCCCCGGAGCGACCATTGTGTGTGGAGATTCCCATACTTCCACCCATGGAGCCTTTGGAGCCATAGCGTTCGGTATAGGAACTTCTGAAGTAGAAATGGTACTTTCCACCCAATGTATCATGCAGCCCAAACCCAAAAAAATGAGAATTAACGTTAACGGGACATTAGGCAAAGGTGTGACTCCAAAAGATGTGGCATTGTATATTATTTCCCAATTGACAACTTCGGGTGCCACTGGGTATTTTGTTGAATATGCAGGGGATGTCTTCGAAAACATGACCATGGAAGGCCGTATGACCGTTTGTAACCTGTCCATTGAAATGGGAGCGCGTGGTGGCATGATTGCCCCCGATGAAACCACATTTGCTTATTTAAAAGAAAAACCCTTATCATTAAAAGGAGAGGCTTGGGATAAAGCTGTGACATATTGGAAAACATTAAAAACCGAATCAGATGCCACCTTTGATAAAGAAATAACATTCAATGCCAGTGATATAGAACCTATGATAACCTACGGAACCAATCCAGGTATGGGAATGGGAATTTCAAAGCACATCCCTGAAGCCAATGAAGTGAAAGGGGGCGTTACTTCTTACAAAAAGTCATTGGAATACATGGGTTATGAAGAAAATGAAGCCATGATCGGTAAAAAAGTGGACTATGTATTTTTGGGCAGTTGTACCAATGGTAGGATTGAAGATTTCCGAGCGTTTGCTTCCATCATAAAGGGGAAGAAAAAAGCTGAAAACATAACCGCTTGGTTGGTTCCTGGGTCACATGAAGTGGAAACTAAAATTAAGGAAGAAGGTATTTTGGACATCATTACCGAAGCTGGATTTTCATTAAGACAACCAGGTTGTTCGGCATGTTTGGCCATGAACGATGATAAAATTCCAGCAGGCAAATACGCAGTGAGTACGTCCAACAGAAACTTTGAAGGACGTCAGGGACCCGGTTCCAGAACTTTACTCGCAAGCCCATTGGTTGCAGCAGCAGCAGCAATTACGGGAGTAGTGACCGACCCAAGAGACTTAATATAATACACTAAACTCCTGAAAGATTCAATAAATTTAATAATATAATGCCAACTGAATATTGGCAACAGAATACTAAAAAATGGCTTACGATAAATTTAACATTCTAACAAGCACAGCGGTTCCGTTACCACTTGAAAATATAGATACCGATCAAATTATACCAGCACGTTTCTTAAAAGCAACAAAAAGAGAAGGATTTGGGGACAACCTGTTCAGGGATTGGCGTTATAATGCCGATAATACACCTAAAGAAAACTTTGTGTTGAACAACCCAATTTACAGCGGGAAAATTTTGGTTGGTGGCAAGAACTTTGGTTCAGGGTCCTCAAGGGAACATGCGGCTTGGGCGGTTTACGACTATGGCTTTCGTTGTGTGGTATCAAGTTTCTTTGCCGATATATTTAAAAATAACTGTTTGAACATTGGGGTTTTACCAGTACAGGTAAGTCCAGAATTTTTGGAACAGATGTACAATGCCATTTATGACAATCCCAATGCTGAAATAGAAGTCAATCTTCCTGAACAAACCATTACCATCCTGTCAACTGGAACACAAGAATCTTTTGAGATCAATAGTTATAAAAAAGATAACATGTTGAATGGTTTTGATGACATTGACTATTTACAAAATATAAAAGGGGAAATTGAAGACTTTGCAAATGGTCTTTTGCTCTAAATGGCTATGAAAAAAATAGAAATAATGGATACGACATTGCGCGATGGCGAACAGACCTCGAGCGTGTCGTTTTCTGCTTCAGAAAAATTGACCATTGCCAAGCTTTTACTTGAAGAACTCAAAGTTGATCGTATTGAAATTGCTTCTGCCAGGGTATCGGAAGGTGAGCTACAAGCCGTAAAGGATGTTACCCATTGGGCCAATGAAAATGGTTATTTAAATGCCGTTGAAGTCCTGACGTTTGTCGATAATGGGGTTTCAATAGATTGGATGATCGAGGCAGGTGCCAAGGTTCAAAACCTTTTGACCAAGGGCTCATTAAATCATTTGACCCACCAATTAAAAAAAACACCTAATCAGCATTTTAAGGAAATAGCCGAAGCCATTTCAATCGCCAAGGACAAAGGGATTGAAACCAATGTGTATTTAGAAGATTGGAGCAATGGCATGCGAAATTCTAAAGACTATGTTTTCGAATATTTAGAGTTTCTGTCCACACAGCCGATAAAAAGAATCATGCTTCCCGATACTTTGGGCGTATTGACACCATCAGAATCTTATGGCTTTGTGAAGGAAATTAAAGAAACGTACCCCCATTTGCATTTCGACTTTCATGCCCATAACGACTATGATTTGGGAGTCTCTAACGTCATGGAAGCTTTAAAGGCAGGTGCAGACGGCATTCACTTAACTGTGAACGGTATGGGAGAACGTGCCGGAAATGCACCCATGGCAAGTACCGTTGCGGTAATCAATGATTTTTTGCCACAGTTTGAAATCGGGGTCAATGAAAAAATGTTATATACGGTTAGCAAGCTCGTTGAAAATTTTTCAGGGGTTTTGATTCCTTCAAACAGGCCTATTATTGGTGCCAATGTGTTTACACAAACTGCTGGCATTCATGCTGACGGTGATAATAAAAAGAATCTTTATTTCAGTGATTTGATGCCCGAACGCTTTGGTAGAACCCGAAAATACGCTTTGGGAAAAGCTTCTGGAAAAGCCAATATCCAAAAGAATCTACAAGAGCTTGGACTTCAATTAAACGATGAAGATTTAAAAAAGGTAACGCAACGCATCATAGAATTGGGAGATAAAAAACAGGTGGTTACCAAAGAAGACCTTCCATATATTATTTCAGATGTTTTGGACAGCTATACTTATAAGGAACGAGTTAAAGTAGATTCGTACGTTCTTACACATTCAAAAGGTTTAAGACCTTCAACGACCGTTTCAATTACTATTGACGGAAAAACGTTTGAAGAACATGCCCAAGGTGATGGGCAATTTGATGCGTTTATGAATGCGATCAGAAATGTCTTTAAACAAAGGAATGCAGTGCTTCCTGCACTTATTGATTATGCCGTAAGAATACCTCCGGGTAGCCATTCGGATGCCTTATGTGAAACCATCATTACCTGGAAAAGTCCAGAAAAGGAATTTAAGACCCGTGGATTGGATTCAGATCAAACCGTATCTGCCATAAAGGCCACCGAGAAAATGCTGAATATTATCACAACCTAAAATCATTATATGAAACATCCACGATTAATTTCTAAACGCACAAGGGAATGATTATTTGGATGTTCCATGTGACCATTGAAAAACAATAAATATAAACACATGAAATTGAATATAGCCCTTTTGGCGGGGGATGGCATTGGTCCCGAAGTCATTGAACAAGCTGTAAAGGTCAGCGATGCTGTTGCCAAAAAATTTGGACATGAAATCATTTGGAAACCAGCACTTACCGGTGCTGCAGCCATTGACGCTGTTGGTGAACCCTATCCAGATGAAACCCATGAGATATGCATGCAAGCTGATGCCGTTCTGTTCGGAGCCATTGGGCATCCCAGATACGATAACGACCCAAGTGCGAAAGTACGTCCTGAGCAGGGGCTGCTTAAAATGCGTAAAAAACTGGGGCTTTTTGCCAATGTGAGACCAACGTTTACATTTCCATCATTGATAGACAATTCACCATTAAAAAGGGAACGCATTGAAGGCACGGATTTGGTTTTTTTGCGCGAGTTGACAGGTGGAATTTACTTTGGGGAAAAGGGGAGAAGGGATGAAGGCGAGACTGCTTATGATAACTGTGTCTATACGAGAGCGGAGGTCAAACGATTGGCCAAAAAAGGCTTTGAGTTGGCCATGACCCGTTCCAAAAAATTATGCTGTGTTGATAAAGCCAATGTTTTGGAAACTTCCCGTTTATGGAGAGAAACCGTTCAGGCGATGGAAAAAGAATACCCTGAAGTTAAGGTAAGTTACGAATTTGTGGATGCCGTGGCGATGCGATTGGTACAGTGGCCAAATAGCTATGATGTATTGATTACCGAAAACCTATTTGGGGATATTTTAACAGATGAAGCATCGGTGATTTCCGGCTCTATGGGCTTGATGCCTTCTGCTTCGGTAGGGGAGCATACGTCGCTGTATGAACCCATTCATGGATCCTATCCACAAGCCACCGGTCTTGATATCGCAAATCCTTTAGCGACCGTATTATCTGCGGCCATGATGTTTGAAGATGCTTTCGGATTAAAGGAAGAGGCCAAAGCCATTAGAGCTGTTGTGGATAAATCATTGGCTGAAGGCGTGGTGACTGAAGATTTGGCAGGAGGCAAAAAAGCTTATCAAACCAGTGAAGTAGGTGATTGGTTAGCAAGCAACATTTAACAAGAACCACGTTAAAATTATAAATGAGCCTTGATTAATTAGGCTCATTTTTTTTCATATCCCTAAAGCTGGAATTGCTAGGTTGTTCAAAAATTTCCAATTCAAAATAAGGAACCGCCGCAATGACATGATCAAAAATATCGGCCATAATATATTCGTAGTTTTCCCAACGCTTATCACTGCTGAACGTGTAAATTTCCAAGGGAACGCCTTGGGTTGTGGGTTCCAGTTGTCTTACCATAATCATCATATTCTTATTAATGGCCGGATGCTTTTCTATGTAGGTTTCAATGTATTTTCTGAAAACCCCTAAATTGGTAAGGTTCCTTCCATTTAAAAGCAGACTTTTATCAATATTATTGTTGGCATTATAGGTATCAATATCATTTTGTCGTTTTTGGACATAAGCAGTTATCAGTTGAATTTTACTCAACTTATCTACCTGATCTTTAGTTAAATAATGGACACTATCTAATTTTATGTTTAAAGCCCGTTTAATGCGCCTGCCATCAGAGTTCACCATACCGCGCCAATTCTTGAATGAGTCAGAAATCAATGCATAAGTTGGAATGGTAGTGATGGTTTTGTCAAAGTTCTGGACCTTGACCGTAGCCAAATTGATTTCAATGACATCTCCATCAGCTCCATATTTCTCAAAAGTGATCCAGTCGCCAATACTGACCATATTGTTAATGGACACCTGAATACTGGCCACAAAGCCAAGAATGGTATCCTTAAAAATTAAAATAAAAATAGCTGATGCAGCACCCATTGCAGTCAAAAACTTGAAAAATGGGGTATTGGTGATAATGGCAATGGCAGACAGAAACCCGGCAATCCAAACAAAAATCATAAATACCTGAATATAGCTGTCAATGGGTTTGTCCTTTAATCGTGGCAGGGTTTTAAAATAGTCCTTAACCGTATTCAGGACACTTCTGACAATCCATAGTGCCAATATTATAGTGAAAACCTCCAAGCCTTTTTCAACAAAGGTTTCAAATTCAGGAAAATCACAAAAAATGGTCGGAACAAACTTGATGGCCACCAATAAAGGGATAATATGGGCCACATTTCTGGGGACTTTATTGGTGATCAAAAAATCATCAAAGTTGGTTTTTGATCGTTGAGCAAATTGAGCAAAGGTCTGGATCAATATTTTTTTGACAACAAAATCGGTTATAAAAACAACAATCAATACTGCCAACAAAAGCGCAAACATATTAAGATATTCTGCCGTAGTTACATTTAGACCGGAAGAACGCAAGTAATCGTAGAGTAAATGTCTGATACCTTCCATTTTGCTTTGTTTTAAAAGTTCTTTTATCGAACATTTTCAAATTAGACTGCAAAAATACCATATACAACTTAATTTAACGAGCTTTTTTAAGACTTAATTGGCTGAAATCTGAACGCCTTTGAAGTAAAATTTTATAATTATTTGGTTTTAAAACAGGGCCCATATAAGTTGAAATGACATTTTTTTTACTAAATCATAGGTTTAATGTTCATTTTAGTACATAAGATGACAGAAATCATTTTTTTTTTTGAATAAATGGAACTATATTTAGAGTGCATAAACTAACTGGCAAGCATGAAAATATTCGACGATAAGCACATCAAAAATATAGTTTTTGTAGGTGCCCACTATAGTGGAAAAACAACGTTAGCTGAAACTATGTTATTTGAGGCTGGCTTAATCAATAGGAGAGGTACGGTTGAAGACCAAAATACCGTTTCAGATTATCATGACATTGAGCATGAACGAAAAGCCTCCATTTACGCCACTTTGCTTCACACAGAGTGGCGAAATTATAAAATCAATATTATAGACACCCCTGGTTTGGATGATTTTATAGGAGAAATTATTTCGTCCATTCGTGTTGCAGATACCATGGTCACGGTCATAAATGCTAGACAAGGTGTAGAGGTAGGGACTGAAATCATTTGGAATTATATCGATACGTATCGAAAACCAACTTTATTTGTCATCAATCAAATAGACCATCCGACAGCAAAATTTGAAGAAAGTTTTAAGAGCATTACGAATTTAGTGGGCAACAATGCCGTAAAAATGCAATATCCCATAAAATTGGACGGTGCCCAAGCCATCATCGACGTTCTTAAAATGAAGTGCTATAAGTTTAAACCTGAAGGGGGCAAGCCTGAAAAGCTGGAAATTCCTGACGATCAAAAAGACTATGCCAATGTCCTTCACAATGAGTTGGTGGAAAAAGCTGCCGAAAATGACGACGAACTTTTGGAACTGTTCTTTGACAAAGGAACGCTCAACGAAGATGAAATGCGCAAGGGCATCAAAGCTGGAATGATCAACCATGAACTGTTCCCAGTTTTTTGTGTCTCTGCTTTAAATGATATGGGATCAGGGCGACTCATGGGATTCATCGACAATGTGGCACCCGCATCTGCCGATTTACCGGCCGAACAAACCTTGCAGGACAAAGAGGTTCAGCCTTCAAAAGATGCACCAACAACCTTGTTTGTTTATAAGACCTTATACCAGCCCAATTTAGGGCAAATGACCTTCTTTAAAGTGATATCTGGCGAGATTAAAGTCAATGATAAGCTCACCAATTCCAGAACTGGAGATACTGAAACGTTCAACCAACTCTTTATTATGGATGGCAAAAGCCGAAATCCGGTGAATAAATTGACGGTTGGAGATTTAGGCGCAACTTTGAAATTAAAGGATTCAGAAACCAACGATACGTTATACTTAGGCAAACATTTAACGGAATTAAAACCTATCCAGTATCCAGAATCCCGGATGAAGAAAGCCATTTCGGCAGTTAACAATAAAGATGACGAAAAGTTGAGCGAATCCTTAAAAAAGATCCACAGTCAAGACCTTACCGTTACAATAAACTATTCCAATGAAACCAAAGAACTGCTATTGGGCTGCCAGGGCGAATTGCATTTGGCAACAATAGATTGGACGCTTAAAAACATTTATGGCGTGGAAGCCTCATTTGAAAAACCAAAAACAGCTTATAGAGAAACCATCCAACGGTCATCGACTGCAAGTTACCGACACAAAAAGCAATCCGGTGGTGCGGGACAGTTCGGTGAAGTCCATCTCAAAATTGAACCTTGGTCTGAAGATATGCCCGAACCTGTAGGATTCAATATTAGGGGAAAACAGGAAATCGATTTGGATTGGGGAGGCAAGTTGGTGTTCTATAACTGTATTGTAGGTGGCGTCATTGATGCCCGATATTTACCATCCATCTTAAAAGGGGTGTTGGAAGTTATGGAATCCGGTCCATTGACCAGTTCGTATATTCGTGATGTGAGGGTGATGGTGTATGATGGTAAAATGCATCCTGTGGATTCCAATGACATTTCCTTCAAAATTGCAGCAGCGCATGCCTTTAAGGAAGCCTTTTTGAATGCCAACCCCAAACTTTTGGAGCCAGTAAATGAATTGATTGTCAAGGTTCAGGAAGATATGGTGGGCAATGTGATGACCGATCTGCAATCCAGAAGGGCCATTATACAAGGTTATGAATCGGCCGATAATTATCAAATCTTGAAATGTATGGTTCCAGCTTCTGAACTATACGGATATTCTACCGATTTAAGATCGATAACCCAGGGCAAGGCTACCTTTAAGGCCAAATTTTCAGAATACCAATCGGTACCCATAAATGTACAAAAACAACTCGTAAAAGAAACATAAATCAATAAAATCAATGATCATGCAGACAAAAATTTCTTATTTAAGTGACCTAAAATTCAATCTCGAAACCTGGAAACGGGAACTGCGTTTCCATATGAACGAAATGGATACCTTTCAGGAAAAATTGGAGGAAATTGCAGGACGGGAATATGACAAACGCGCCATGTTACAGATTGAAAATTTTCAAAACCGTATTTTAATTGAATGCAACGAGATTTCCAAACTTATGCACCGTTGTAAACACAAGATGAACAGTTTGCTTATAACCGATTATAATGAAAATCTTGATGGTCGTTTAATGCGGGAACAACGTCCTTTAAAAGATGATATGCGCCAATATATTATGATGCACTATGAGCTCAAAGAAGAAATGATGGATTTCTTTGCTCGATATCTAGACTAACAAAACTAATTCAAATAAAGCCGTAAACCATAGTCCACTTTCATGGACTATGGTTTTTATATTTTAATCTAAATAATTCCCCGATGTCCCGATAGTCCCGATAGCCATCGGGATCGGGACTGCCTCGGGTGTAGCGTCTTGATAATCCGGTTGTGCAAAGAACCAAGAGTCTGGACGAAAAGCTCTAGTTTCTTGATTCTGATACCTCGTACGCTCTGTGTCGAGGTAGTTCATTTTTTTTGTAAGGAAAAGTTAAGTACATGACAAAAATTCAATTTCAATAACTCCTCGCTTTGTTGCCCCGGCCCTAAAGGGTGCAAATCGAGGAAAATCAGGCTCCCTTTAGCCCCGATAGCTATCGGGAGGGGTCATACTGATTTTCCGATTAAATTG
>DASWKU010000480.1:0-1895 GCA_036396455.1 Flavobacteriaceae bacterium | reverse complement strand
AGTTTTTTACGTCGTGTTGCAGATTATTTGGAACAATTTGATATAACTAGAAATATATAGGATTTACCCGTTGTGCATTTTGATAATTTTGAAATTAATATGGATATGAATCTTCATTCTTTGCCTCTAATCCTAAAGGATGGAATGAAGATTTCTTCGATTCACACCCTTTAGGGATGGGAAAAAATCGAGGAAATCTGTTCAAAATGCACAATGGGTAAGATTTAATTCCGATAAAGAAAAATTAACCATTAAATTAAAATAGATTCTGCATTACAAGCAAAATGAAAGCGAATTATGAAGTACAATATTAAAATATCAAGAGTTGAAAAATCCAAGGCATACAGTTTGGATTTTAACAACATTCCGTTGGGAAGAACCTTTACAGATCACATGTTTATTTGTGATTATGAAAATGGAGAATGGGTCAATCCAAGAATAGAGCCCTTACATCTAATTCCAACGCATCCTGCAGCCATGGCTTTGCACTATGGTCAAGCCATTTTCGAAGGGATGAAATCCACCTTGGATATCCATGGAAACCCTACATTGTTTACACCGGAAAAAAATGCCCATCGTTTAAATGTCAGTGCCAATCGTATTGGGATGCCCAATTTTCCCGAAGATTTGTTTGTTGAGGCCCTAAAACAATTGGTGGCCTTGGAACATCATTGGATTCCCCCGCAAACGGGAAGTGCCTTATACCTGCGTCCGTTTATGTATGCCGATGAGCCCTTTATCGGGATGCGTGCAGCTACACACTACAAGTTCATGATCATTGCGTCACCTTCAGGGCCTTATTTCAAAAAACGCATTAGATTATATGCCGAAACCAAATTTATTCGTGCCGCCAAGGGAGGTACAGGTGAAGCCAAGGTCGCTGGAAATTATGCGGCCGCCATTCAACCTACGGAATTGGCAAAGTCAAAAGGGTATGATCAGGTATTATGGTTGGATGCCCGTGAATTTAAATATATTGAGGAAGTTGGTACCATGAACATTTTCTTCAAGATCAATGACGAATTCATCACGCCTAATTTGGATGGATGTATTTTAAATGGGATAAGTCGAATATGCACCATCGATTTGTTGAGACACAAAGGATATAAAGTTACAGAGCGTCCAATTTCAATTGATGAGATCATTGAAGCCTCAAAAAATGGTACACTTCAAGAAGGTTTCGGTACCGGAACTGCTGTAGGTGTGGCCATGATTGAGGAAATTGGTTATAAAAATGAAGTGATCCACTTTAAAGACCATAACCCGAGTGGCCATATGATACTGGATACCGTTAACGGCGTCCGTTTTGGAACTATGGAAGACGAATTGGGATGGATGGTCCACATCGATAAGCAATTGGTTTAGCCTTATTTGGGCGCCTGCCTGCTGGCAGGTTACCATCCCGATAGCTATCGGGAGGGTCAGGCTTTCCGCTATACCCGCCTGCTGGCAAGCAGGTCTTTTGCTTGGGCAAAAGGATGCCGCTGCAATCCTTAACGCAAAACAAGAATAAATAAATTAAAAAGTAGTGAGTTCATGGCAAACAAAATCAATAAGGACATTCTAAAAAAGGCATTTTCACACCTTTGCACTGCCAAAGCCATGACCGAATTGTACGAGGACAATTTCAAATTGGTTTCCAAATACGTTCACGCCACTTCAAGAGGTCATGAAGCCATTCAAATTGCTTTGGGAATTCAATTATTGCCCCAGGATTATGCGTTTCCTTACTACCGTGATGATGCCATGTTGCTGGCTTTTGGCTTGAAACCGTACGATTTAATGCTTCAATTGTTGGCAAAAAAAGACGATCCGTTTTCAGGAGGTCGAGCTTATTATTGCCATCCAAGTTTAAGGGATGCCGATAAGCCTAAAATCCCACATCAATCTTCTGC
>DASWKU010000479.1:0-10345 GCA_036396455.1 Flavobacteriaceae bacterium | reverse complement strand
GAATTTCCAGACCCAATTACGCGAGTGTCTTGGGATAATTATTTAACGGTTTCTAGAGTAGATGCTGAAACATTGGGACTGACCAATATCCATGTTGCCAATGGAGCACTTAACGGAAGCTATGCAGATGTTACAGTAAATGGAGTTACCCTAACGGTTCCGGTAATCATTCAGCCTGGACAAGCAAAAGGCTCTGTTGGACTATCTTTTGGATATGGTAGGACAGCTGGTTTAAAAAGTGAAATGCAAACAGGTGTTAATGCTTATGCACTATACCAAAACTTCCAAAACATACAAAATGTAACGATTTCTGCTTCATCTGGGACTCATGAATTTGCCTGTGTACAATTGCAAAATACGTTAATGGGCCGAGGCGATATCATTAAGGAAACGACCTTGGAAATTTTTAACACCTACGATAAAGAAGATGAAGAACATGGATGGAACAAGATTCCTAAAGTTTCTTTTAACCATGAAGAAATTCCGGTTACTTCACCAGATGCCAATCTTTGGGATGAATTTGATCATTCTATTGGACATCACTTTAATCTATCCATAGATTTAAATGCCTGTACAGGATGTGGTGCTTGCGTTATAGCTTGCCATTCAGAGAATAATGTTCCAGTAGTAGGAAAATCTGAAGTACGTCGTAGCCGTGATATGCATTGGTTGCGTATTGATAGATATTATTCATCTGAAGACACTTTTGGTGGAGATAATGAAAAGAAGGCTTCAGCAGATGGTTTGATAGGAGACATTGGCATTAAGAGTACATTAATTTCAATGGAATCTGCAGCCGATAATCCTCAAGTTGCATTCCAACCAGTAATGTGCCAACATTGTAATCATGCACCATGTGAAACGGTTTGCCCAGTGGCAGCAACATCACATAGTCGGCAAGGTCAAAACCATATGGCATACAACCGTTGTGTTGGGACACGTTATTGTGCGAATAACTGCCCATATAAAGTACGCCGTTTCAACTGGTTCTTGTATGCTCAAAATGATGAGTTTGATTACCACATGAATGATGATTTAGGCCGAATGGTATTAAACCCAGATGTTGTGGTGCGTTCTCGTGGTGTGATGGAAAAATGTTCATTGTGTATCCAAAAAACACAAAAGACCATTTTGGATGCAAAACGTGATGGACGAGAAGTAAAAGATGGTGAATTCCAAACTGCTTGTTCTTTGGCTTGTAGCAATGGTGCGATGGTTTTTGGGGATGGCAATGATAAAGAAAGTAAAGTTGCAAAACTTTTAGAAGATAATCGTATGTACCACTTGTTGGAAAGCGTTGGGACAAAACCTAACGTGATGTACCAAACAAAGGTGAGAAATACAACTGAAGCATAAATTAATTAAGAAACAATTATAAAGGATTATGGCGTCTCATTACGAAGCACCTATTAGAAGACCCTTAATTGCAGGAGAAAAATCATATCACGATGTATCGGTAGATGTGGCAGCACCTGTTGAAGGAAAAGCAAACAAATCTTGGTGGATTGTATTCACTATAGCATTAGCGGCTTTCCTTTGGGGAATAGGGTGTATTATATACACTATTTCAACGGGGATTGGAACTTGGGGATTAAATAAAACCGTCGGTTGGGCCTGGGATATTACCAACTTTGTATGGTGGGTAGGGATTGGTCACGCAGGAACACTGATTTCTGCCGTATTGTTACTATTCCGTCAAAAATGGAGAATGGGGGTTAACCGCTCTGCGGAAGCCATGACCATTTTTTCAGTAATTCAAGCGGGACTGTTTCCAATTATTCACATGGGCCGTCCATGGTTGGGATATTGGGTTTTGCCTATACCAAATCAATTCGGATCGTTATGGGTAAACTTTAATTCACCTTTGCTTTGGGACGTGTTTGCCATTTCGACTTATCTTTCGGTATCCTTGGTATTCTGGTGGACAGGTTTATTGCCAGATTTCGCTATGATCCGCGATAGAGCCATAAAGCCTTTCCAAAAGAAAATATATTCTTTATTGAGTTTTGGATGGAGTGGGCGAGCCAAAGATTGGCAACGTTTTGAAGAAGTATCCTTGGTACTGGCAGGTTTGGCAACACCACTTGTGCTTTCAGTGCATACCATAGTATCCTTTGACTTCGCAACTTCAGTTATTCCAGGGTGGCATACCACGATATTCCCGCCATACTTTGTTGCAGGAGCGGTGTTTTCGGGTTTTGCCATGGTAAATACGCTTCTTATCATCATGAGAAAAGTATGTAGCCTTGAAGCCTACATCACCGTACAGCACATTGAATTGATGAACATCGTTATTATGATAACGGGCTCTATCGTAGGCGTGGCTTATATCACCGAGTTATTTATAGCATGGTATTCTGGAGTAGAATATGAACAATATGCATTTTTAAACAGAGCAACAGGGCCATATTGGTGGGCTTATTGGGCGATGATGAGCTGTAATGTGTTTTCCCCTCAGTTCATGTGGTTTAAAAAATTACGGACTAGCATTATGTTCTCATTCGCCATTTCAATTGTTGTAAATATCGGAATGTGGTTTGAGCGATTTGTAATCATCGTGACTTCATTGCATAGAGATTATTTACCATCATCTTGGACCATGTTCTCACCTACATTTGTGGACATTGGAATTTTCATTGGAACTGTAGGGTTCTTCTTCGTCCTATTTTTATTGTATGCCAGGACATTCCCAGTGATTGCGCAAGCCGAGGTGAAAACCATTTTAAAAAGTTCTGGCGAAAGCTATAAAAAGATAAGGGAACGGGGAGATAGTTTAGTGGGTACGGGAGCAGATGAAAGGACTTCCAGTAGTAAAGTTAAAAATACAAAAAAAGAAAAGTAGCATATGGAAGCTTCAAAAGTAATTCACGCTATTTATACGGATGATGAGGTTTTATTGGCCGCTGTTAAAAAAGTTAAAGCTGAAAAACATCATATTGAAGAAATATATACCCCTTTTCCGGTACACGGACTGGACAAAGCAATGGGTTTGGCACCAACAAGAATTGCGATTGCATCTTTCATGTTTGGATGCCTTGGTTTAATAGTCGCAATCGTAATGATGAATTTTACAATGATTACAGATTGGCCTCAAAATATTGGAGGAAAACCTAGTTTTAGTTATTTGGAAAACATGCCAGCTTTTGTACCCATTATGTTTGAAATGACCGTTTTTTTCGCCGCCCATTTAATGGTCATCACTTTTTATTTACGTAGTAGAATGTGGCCGTTTAAAAAAGCAGAAAATCCAGATTTAAGAACGACCGACGACCATTTTTTAATGGCAATAGCAGTTCACAATAATGAAAAGGAATTATCCGAATTATTAAAAGAAACTGGAGCTGTTGAAATAAATGTAATTGATAAAGCGCATTAATATAATAGTATGAAGAGCTTAATTAAAATAACAATTTTGGCAATGATGTTTGGGAGTATCGTGTCTTGTAAAAAAGACACCAGGCCAAACTATCAATTTATGCCCAATATGTATGAACCTGTAGGATATGAAACGTATAGCGAATCCAGTATGTTTCCAAATGATGCCGTTGCCTTAATACCTGCTGAAGGTTCAATACCTAGAGGGTTTAAACCTTTTGAGTTTGACAATACAATTGAAGGATTTGAACTGGCAAAAACAATGCTTACAAGCCCTTTGGATTCTACACAAGTAGATTTAGCAAAAGGTGGCCCACTATATTCAATTTATTGTGCTATTTGTCATGGTGTTAAGGGAGATGGACAAGGAAATTTAGTAAAAAGGGAGAAGATATTGGGAGTTCCTAGTTATGACGATGTAGGAAGGGCGATAACTGAAGGAGGTATTTACCACACCATATATTATGGTAAAAATGCCATGGGTTCGTATGCAAACCAGCTTGAAGAAGAAGAACGTTGGCAAGTTGTAGCTTATGTGCTAAAGCTAAAGGCCGATTTAGAAAAGTAAGATAGATTAAGATTATATATAGATATGTACACATTTTCAAATAAATTAAAGACATTTTCTATCATTCTAATGGTTTTGGGACTATTGGGTGTTGGATATGGTTTTATGACATCTCATAAATCTTTTGAAGAAGTTGAGGCTATGCTTTCAGCAGAATCATCACATGGTGGAGGTCATGTAGAAGAAGCCACGACTCATGAAGGAGCTTCTAATAACGAACAAACAAATGAGATGCATTCAGAAGAATCTCATGAAGGAACTGTAGATTCACATGTTGATGAGCATACAAAGCATGTAGAACATGTACGACATCAGTTGGCTAATAAGCCTTGGTCTGCACTATATGTTGCAGCATTCTTTTTTATGATGATTGCCCTGGGGGTTTTGGCTTTTTATGCCGTTCAATGGGCTGCTCAAGCAGGATGGTCCCCATTGTTGTTTAGAGTTATGGAAGGAATTACTGCTTACCTGCTACCCGGAGCATTAATAGTTTTAGGGATTGCAGTGGCATCAGGAACGATTGGCCATTATAATTTATTTGTTTGGATGGATCCAGAGGTTGTGGCACATGACAAGCTCATCCAAGGTAAATCCGGATTCTTGAATATGACGGGATTTATTGTTCGTGGGTTAATTTTCATTGGAGGTTGGAGTTTGTACCGCTATTATTCACGTAAATTTTCTATTGCTCAAGATACTGCTGACGATAATAAAAATTTTAAAAAAACCTTTCGTATCTCAGCTGCATTTTTGGTGTTTTATATCTATACGGAATCTATGATGTCTTGGGACTGGGTGATGAGTGTTGACCCGCATTGGTTTAGCACATTGTTTGGATGGTATGTATTTGCCAGCATGTTTGTGAGCGGAATTACAGTAATCGCCATGATTACAATGTATTTAAAGACCAGAGGATATTTAGAGTACGTTAATGAAAATCATTTGCATGATTTGGCAAAATTCATGTTTGCATTCAGTATTTTCTGGACCTATCTATGGTTCTCACAATTTATGCTGATCTGGTATTCCAATATCCCAGAAGAGGTCACTTATTTTGTAACACGCTTTGAAGATTATAAATTGCCATTCCTTGGTATGGTAGTTATGAATTTTGTATTTCCATTATTGATATTGATGAATGCAGATTATAAACGGATACCATGGTTTGTGGTAATGGCCGGCCTTGTGATATTAGCTGGCCATTATATAGATGTATTCAATATGATTATGCCTGCAACAGTGGGAGACCGATGGTTTATAGGGATTCCAGAAATAAGTTCAATACTATTGTTTGCAGGATTGTTCATTTTTATTGTATTTACAGCGTTAACAAAAGCACCGTTGCTTGCAAAACGAAATCCATTTATTAAAGAAAGTGAACAGTTCCATTATTAATACAATTAATTAACGAAGAGAAACAACAATGACTGCTTTTTTAACAATTATAATAGTACTATTTATAGCTATTGCAATTTGGCAAATGGTAAAAATATTTGATTTGGCTCAAGTGTCAATTGCAAATCCTGGAGTTGCTACAGATAAGGACAATAGGTTTAATGGCTATATGATGATTGGTTTCTTGATCTTCATTTATGCCATAACCATAGCAAGTTTTTGGTATTTGGGTGATTTGCCTTTAATGTCCAACTCAGCATCGGAACATGGTCAACAATTGGACAATTTGATGATCGTTTCAATGGTCATCATTTTTATTGTGCAAACCATTACGCAGTTTTTATTGCATTATTTTGCATTCAAATATAAAGGTGAAAAAGGCAAAAAGGCCTTGTTTTATGCTGACAATAATACTTTAGAAGCTATATGGACCATTATTCCAGTAATTGTTTTGGCTGGTTTAATTATTTATGGGCTCTTCACATGGACCAGCATCATGAATGTTGATGAAAGCGAAGACCCTATGGTCATTGAACTTTACGCCCAACAATTTAATTGGACTGCACGCTATTCAGGGGGAGATAATGTTTTAGGATTGGCAAACGTAAGATTAATAGATATTGACAAAGCCAATGTTCTTGGATTGGATGAATCTGACCCAAATGCCCAAGACGATGTCATTACCAAAGAGCTTCACTTACCTGTAGGTCGACCAATTTTATTTAAAATGCGCTCACAAGATGTGTTGCATTCCGCCTATATGCCACATTTTAGGGCACAAATGAACTGTGTGCCTGGAATGGTGACCCAATTTGGTTTTACCCCAACCGTTACGACCGCCGAAATGCGTCTAAACCCTGATATCATTGAAAAAGTGGCGAACATCAATAAAATTAGATTGGAAAATAGTGTAGAAATTGAGGCCAAAGGACAAGAATTAAGATATGAGTTTGACTATTTATTGTTATGCAACAAAATATGTGGGAAGTCACACTATAATATGCAAATGAAAATAATAGTGGAAACCCAAGAAGAATTTGATGCTTGGATACAAGAACAAAAAACATTCAAAAATTCTTTAACTAACTAAAAAAGATTAAAAAACGATATAAGATTATGTCAGCACACGCAGATACTCACGCACACGACGATCACGGACATCATCACAAAGAAACCTTTGTAACCAAATACATTTTTAGCCAAGACCATAAAATGATTGCTAAACAGTATCTCATTACGGGTACTATCATGGGAATCATTGGCGTTACGATGTCTTTAATGATGCGTATGCAAATTGCATGGCCAGAAGAACCTAATGTAATTTTTAAGGCATTGCTTGGTAAGTGGGCCCCAGATGGCGTTATGGATGCCGACATCTATTTGGCACTGATAACAATACACGGGACGATAATGGTGTTCTTTGTACTTACTGCCGGTTTGAGTGGAACCTTCAGTAACCTATTAATTCCATTGCAATGTGGCGCAAGGGATATGGCATCTGGATTTCTGAATATGGTATCCTATTGGTTGTTTTTTGTTTCAAGCGTCATTATGGTATTGTCCTTTTTTGTTGAAGCGGGACCTGCTGCTGCAGGATGGACCATATATCCTCCATTGAGTGCATTGCCAATGGCCCAAAGTGGTTCTGGAGCAGGTATGACCTTATGGTTGGTATCTATGGCCATATTTATTGCGTCCTCTCTATTGGGAGCATTAAACTATATTGTTACGGTCATTAACTTACGTACAAAAGGAATGTCCATGACAAGGCTTCCACTTACGATTTGGGCATTTTTCGTTACAGCAATTATTGGGGTTGTCTCATTCCCTGTATTATTATCGGCAGCGTTGTTGTTGATTATGGATAGAAGCTTTGGCACATCGTTTTACTTATCAGATATTTTTATTCAGGGTGAAGTACTGCACTATCAAGGAGGTTCGCCAGTATTGTTTGAACATTTATTCTGGTTTTTAGGACATCCTGAAGTATATATTGTGATATTACCAGCTTTGGGAATCACGTCCGAGATTATAGCTACAAACTCACGTAAACCTATTTTTGGCTACCGTGCCATGGTAGCGTCAATTTTGGCGATTGCCTTTTTATCAACCATCGTTTGGGGACATCACATGTTTATTTCAGGAATGAATCCATTTTTGGGATCCGTATTTACTTTTACCACCTTATTGATTGCTATTCCATCTGCGGTTAAAGCATTTAATTATATTACAACTTTATGGAAAGGAAACCTGCAACTCAATCCCGCCATGTTGTTTTCCATTGGATTGGTATCAACATTTATTACTGGTGGTCTAACAGGTATTATCCTTGGGGACAGTGCTTTGGATATCAATGTCCATGACACTTATTTTGTGGTAGCCCACTTTCATTTGGTAATGGGAATTTCCGCTCTTTATGGTATGTTTGCGGGAATTTATCATTGGTATCCTAAATTGTTTAAGCGTATGCTCAACAAAAATTTGGGCTATCTGCATTTTTGGGTGACGGCAATTTGTGCCTATGGTGTATTCTTTCCAATGCATTTTATAGGAATGGCAGGCCTGCCAAGGCGTTATTATACCAATTCCAATTTTCCTTTGTTTGATGATTTAGCAGATGCGAACGTGGTCATTTCAATTTTCGCCATAGTTGGAATAGCCTTTCAATTGGTGTTTATCTATAATTTTGTGCACAGTATGTTCTATGGAAAGAAAACCGTTCAAAACCCTTGGAGATCAAATACTTTGGAATGGACTGCTCCTATAGAGCATATCCATGGAAACTGGGAAGGAGAGATTCCGCATGTTCACCGTTGGGCATACGATTACAGTAAACCGGGACATGATGACGATTTTGTGCCTCAAAACGTGCCATTGAAAGAGGGAGAAGAAGAACTTCAGCATTAAAATCCTCGCGAAAGCGGGGATCTCACAATAGATATAAAACGGCCTTTCCTTAAAACAGAAAGGCTTTTTCTTTATATTTGCTGCTTGGTTTGAACTTAATTTGTCATTTCTGGCAATCCCAAAGCTATCAGGAATGAATCCATAAAGGAATTGCTAATAATATTTTAATAAGATTCCCACTTCCGTGGGAAATGAATATGAACAACAATCTTGACCCTACCAAAGAAAACTTTTCTCCTGAAGAACTTGATGTTGAGAAAAAATTAAGGCCACTTTCCTTTGAGGATTTTACAGGTCAGGATCAGGTTTTGGAAAACCTTCAAGTTTTTGTACAGGCAGCAAATCAACGGGATGAAGCTTTGGACCATACCTTGTTTCATGGACCACCAGGATTGGGCAAAACGACCTTGGCCCATATTTTGGCGAATGAACTGAATGTAAGCATTAAGGTAACTTCAGGACCAGTTTTGGATAAGCCAGGAGATTTGGCTGGTTTACTGACCAATCTTGAAGAACGGGATGTTTTGTTTATTGATGAAATCCACCGACTGAGTCCCATTGTTGAAGAATACTTGTATTCCGCAATGGAGGATTATAAAATTGATATCATGATTGAGTCTGGCCCTAATGCGCGAACGGTCCAGATTAATTTAAATCCATTTACTTTGATAGGGGCAACAACGCGTTCAGGATTATTGACTGCTCCAATGCGTGCCCGTTTCGGCATTCAAAGTAGGCTACAATATTATAATACGGAATTGTTGACGACAATTGTACAGCGTAGCGCATCCATTCTAAACGTTCCCATTTCTATGGAAGCTGCAGTTGAAATTGCTGGTCGAAGTAGAGGAACTCCAAGAATAGCCAATGCACTATTAAGACGTGTCAGGGATTTTGCCCAAATAAAGGGCAATGGAAATATTGATATAAAAATTGCAAAGTTTGCTCTGCAAGCACTCAATGTAGATGCACATGGGTTGGACGAAATGGACAATAAAATTTTAACGACCATAATTGAAAAGTTCAAAGGCGGTCCTGTTGGAATTACAACCATTGCGACAGCAGTGAGCGAAAGTGCCGAAACCATTGAAGAAGTGTATGAGCCTTTTTTAATACAACAGGGATTTATCATGCGTACTCCCCGGGGGCGTGAGGTCACCGAACTGGCTTATAAACATCTTGGAAAGATTAAGGGAGGCATTCAAGGGGGGTTGTTCCCCTAAATCCCCAAAGGGTACTTTTACTGATAATTCCTTTAATATAGGGATAAAGTAAATATGGATAACAAGAGTAAAAGCAAGCTGAGTTCTCTCTCCCTTGGGGAGAGAGCTAGAGAGAGGGCTAACCTTATCAAAACCGAAGCCAAACGCCTCGGTTTTTTGTCTTGTGGCATTAGCAAGGCCCAATTTTTGGAAGAAGAAGCACCAAGGCTCGAAAAATGGTTGAGCAATAACATGCACGGCAAAATGCACTATATGGAAAACCATTTTGACAAACGCCTCGATCCAACCAAACTGGTTGAAGGCTCCAAAAGTGTGATTTCCTTATTGCTTAATTATTATCCTTCAGAAGAACAGAAAGATAAAACAGCTCCTAAAATAAGCAAGTACGCTTATGGTATTGACTATCATTTTGTAATTAAAAACAAACTGAAACAACTTTTGGAATTTATTCAGCAAGAAATTGGCGAGGTTAATGGGCGGGCGTTTGTGGATTCGGCTCCTGTTCTCGACAAAGCTTGGGCAGCCAAATCTGGTTTGGGTTGGATGGGGAAACATACCAATTTATTGACGCAGCAAATGGGTTCCTTCTATTTTATTGCAGAACTCATTGTGGACTTGGACTTGGATTATGATTTGCCAACAACAGACCATTGTGGTTCCTGTACAGCTTGTATAGAAGCCTGTCCAACTCAAGCTATTGTAGAACCTTATGTTGTGGATGGAAGTAAATGTATTTCGTATTTCACCATTGAACTCAAAGAAAATATCCCCACAGAACTTAAAGGCAAACTTGATGATTGGATGTTTGGTTGTGATGTGTGTCAGGACGTGTGCCCGTGGAATCGATTCTCTAAACCACATCGGGAACCCTTATTTA